>NZ_AMRL01000035.1 GCF_000299935.1 Oceanibaculum indicum P24
ACTTCGCTTTAGCCATCGTGGCACGCTTCCTGTCTCAAAGTTCAACCAAACCACCGGGCTCAACCAACAACAGGCTGGCCGCCGGACGCGGAACTGGAGCGGGTGAGGGGAATCGAACCCCCACAACCAGCTTGGAAGGCTGGGGCTCTACCATTGAGCTACACCCGCCCGAAGATCTTCATCCGCCGACGGCGCCCGGCGGTTCGGGAACTTCCCGACTCACCCGGCCCCCACAACGGAAGACCAAACACCCCGGACGACTTGACGTCGCCGGGGAACGCATCGCCCAGGAACGTGGTGGAGGGGGCAGGATTCGAACCTGCGTACGCTATGCGGGCAGATTTACAGTCTGCTGCCTTTAACCACTCGGCCACCCCTCCGCTCCGTTTCGGAACAGCGTTTATCACGCTGCACCACCCCCGGCGCTGCGGGAGTGCGAAATATGGAGAAACAGACTGGCTTGTCAATGTGAAAACGCTGCCGCTCGGGCGAAAATAACCCGGCCTCCTGTTGGGCCTGCATATCGCCTGATGGAGATTATGGTTGCGCGCTTGCTCCACGCGCGCAGCACTTCTATTAAGGGGCCATGAAGCGCAAGCGCCCCTCCCCCTCCTCCGCCCGGCCCGGCCGCGAGAAGCCGGCCTCCCGGCCTGCATCGCATGACCGCCAGCAGGGCCATAAGCCGGGCCATTCTTCGGGCGGCCCCCGGCGTGGTGGCGCCGACCCGGCACGCTTCCTGTGGGGCGTGCATGCGGTGCGCGCGGCGCTGGCGAACCCGGCACGGCGCTGCCGGCGCCTGCTGGTTACGGCCCAGGCCCGCGAGAGCGTCGCCGACATCCTGCCCGCGACCCTGGCGGTCGATATGCTGGACCGTCAGGCGCTGGATGCGCTGCTGCCCGATGCGGTGCATCAGGGTATCGCGCTGGAGGTCGAACCGCTGGACGAACCCGATATCGAGGATGTGCTGGAGTCCGTTGCCCCCGATGCGCCGCTGCTGCTGGTCGTGCTGGACCAGGTGACTGACCCGCACAATGTCGGCGCCATCCTGCGCTCCGCCGCTGCCTTCGGGGCTGCCGCGATGATCGTGCAGGAGCGGCACAGCCCGCCTGTCACTGGCACGCTGGCGAAAAGTGCCTCAGGCGGCGTCGAGATCGTGCCGATGGTCCGCGTCACCAACCTTGCCCGCGCGCTCGACCGGCTGCGCGAGGCCGGTGTGTTCTGCCTCGGCTTCGATTCGGAGGCTGAGCATGACCTGCAGGCCATCGACCCCGGCGCCCGCGTGGCGCTGGTGATGGGTGCGGAAGGGCCTGGGCTGCGCCGGCTGACGCGCGAACGCTGCGACATGATGGCGAAACTGCCGACGCAAGGTCCGGTCGCCAGCCTGAACGTGTCCAACGCGGCGGCCATCGCCCTCTACGACATGGCGCGGCGTTTAATTAAAATCCCCTAAAAAACTTTATTAATCAGGGCTGTTCTCTGGACATTTTGGTCAGATTTGGGCTTCCTAAGCGGAGCCGAATACGCCTATACACGGCATGTGGCTCCACCCCGGAACAGATTGTTGAGAAGCGGCGATCCGACATGCTGCCCCAGACAGAAGAGCAACTGGCGAAAGCGGCGCTCTGCAAGGCGCCTGAGGATATATACAGCGTCAGCGCGCGTGAACTGATCTCGCGGCATTGCCGCAGCTTCCTCGACGCCATGCGGGCGACACCGACGGAACTGCTGTTCAGCGAGGATCTGCAAAAGAAGCTGGAGAATGCCGGCACCGCCTATTCCGGGGCCGTGCAGAAGGTCGCGATCGCCCAAGTCTCCGGTACCAAGAACCGCGATGTCGCCGGCCGCATCAAGGAAATTTTCGCGCTGTGCGACGGGGTGCGCAACCGTACCCTGGAGGCGGTGACCGCCATCCCGGTGGACCCGCTGGACCCGAAGCGGCTCAAGGAGCAGCTGGCCTTGCTTCCGGCCGAGGGGGAGCAGCGCCTGTTCCGCCTCAACCTGATGCTCGCCAGGGCGCTGCTGAAGGAAAAGGGCTGGGACGAAAAGACCGGCCTGCTGCTCACCCTCTGTGAGGCCGACCCGCCAGCTGCCGATATGGTGGCCCTGGATGTGGCCCTGTCGGAGATCATCCGGCTGCCGGCCGGCCTCGACACGATCATCGGCAAGCAGGGCAAGACGGTGGGCGAGCGCATCGCCCTGCTGAGCAAGCTGGCCTCCGGCAAGGCGGACGACCCGGCGCCGGTTCCGTCTGATCCGCCGCTGGCGCAGCGGCTGATGAACCTGCAGGCGCGCGCCGCACAGCCGAATGTCACTGCCGGCCTGCAGGCGCAGATGCTGGCGGCGGTCACCGGCACCTACCCGATGACCAGCGGATCAACGGCGGACGAATTGCGGGCGACGCTGGATGTTGCCCAGCGGGTGCGCCTGAAGAACGGGCAGTTTCTTGGCGGCGAGACGACGGAAGCGGCGCTGGCCCGACGCCTGTCGCGCCTGATCAACGACCAGAATATTCACGATCTGATGGTCGGCGCGCCGCGCCTGGCCGAGCGGCTGCAGCGCTGCCTCGACCTCTATCGCAAGATGATCGGGCCGCAGAACTACGATTTCCTGAAGAAATACATCGATTATCTGCTGCAGGAGCGCACCGTCGCCTCCGACGTGGCGCCGAAATCCGCCTCCGTGCCGGAGCGGCTGCGCGGCCTGACCGAGCTGCACACCATCCTGATGGGTGCACCACTGCCCTCCGTGTTCCGGGGCAAGCTGCAGCTGCGCATGGAGGAGATACAGAACAATCTGCTGGACGAGAGCGGCATCCTCGACCGCATCGTGAAGCGCGGCGGCAATTCGGCGGAAAAGGCGCTGCCGCTGATCGACCTGTGCTGCAACGACACCCTGATCAAAGGCTCCAACCTGCGCCGTGTGCGCGAGCTGGCGCAACGTCATATAAAGCAACCGGATTTCCTGCCCAGCATCCTCGCCGCCGCGACCGACGATGCGGACCGCGTGAAGCGGATGCAGGATTTGCATGACCGGCTGATCGAGGCCGGGCTGGCCAGCGACTGATTCCTTCCGCTTTGCCTTGAAGCGCGCGGCCAGTCTGGCTATGGTCGCGGCGCGAATGGACGCCGGCTTAGCACAGTGGTAGTGCAGCGGTTTTGTAAACCGAAGGTCGGGGGTTCAAATCCCTCAGCCGGCACCATTCCCCCCCGACCCTGCGATTTTCAGAAGTTTACTTCCGGGCGAAGAAGCCGGTCACCGTGTCCTGCGCCACCTGCTGCAGGAACGCCGCCGTCTTGGCATCGACCTGGCCGTAGGCGTCATAGGCGTTGCCGACCGGCGACTTGCCATAGATCGTGGCATAGACCGTGGCGGCAGCGAGGTAGCTGCCGAGCAGCGACGGATGGCTATGATCCTGGGCGTTGTGCAGCTTGATCTCCGGATCGCGCTTGTAGGCTTCATCGAAGGCAAGCCCCACCGGAATGACCAGCGCGCCCAGCTCATTGCCGGTCTTCACATAGAAATCGTCGATCAGCTGGGTGTTTTCCGGCTTTGCCTGCTTGTGCGGCGGCACATAGGCGTGGGTCATGTAGAGGGCGACCTTGCCGCCCCGCTCGGCGATGATCTTCGCATGCGCTGCGGCTGCCGTGCGGAAGTCCGCCTGCCGCTTTTCGGACAGGGCGGCGGCGCTGTGGCCCTGCAGGATCACCAGCTCGAACGGCTCCTTGATGCCGATCTGCCCCGGCCCGGTCAGCCAGTCCACATTGTGGTGCGCCAGCGTGGCGCCGCCGATGGTCGCCGACTTGTACTGCAGCGCCTTGCCGAGATCGGCATCGGCCGCCGCCACCATGCGGCGCAGATGGTTGTGCAGGCTGTCATTGTAATAGAGGTAGCTGTTGCCGACCAGCAGCACCCGCTTCGGGCTCTCGACCTGCGGGCCCTTCACCGCCGGCGCAGAGGCGGCGAGCGCAGCGCCGCTGACGGCCAGACAGAGCACGAAAGCCGAGGCCTGGGCCAGCAGACGCAGCTTCTTCAAGCTAATGGACATGGTGGGGGTTCCTCGAAGTTTGGTTTTTATAAGCAACCATCATACGAGGCCTCATCGATGCCCGGCAATCGGATCATTCTGCGCGCCGGAGAGGCGACTCAGGGCGCTGTCACACAACTTTTTGTTGGTTGCATATGCAGCAAAACAAATCTACCAATGCGCGCATCATGCATACGATGCGTCTCATCCTTACCTGCCTTCCGCTGCTATATGCGCCCGTTGCCGGCGCAACCGACCTGGCCTTGACCAGCCCGGTCACAAGGGCGCCGGCTGCCATCGCCGGCCCGGTGGAAGCGGCGTTCCTGAGCAATTACGATGGTGACACGATCACGGTGCGCGCCTGGATCTGGCCGCGCCAGTCGATCGAGACCGGCGTGCGGCTGGCCGGAATCGACGCACCGGAACTGCGGGGCCGCTGCGAGGCTGAAAAGCAGGCGGCACGCGACGCCCGGGACCGGCTGCATGCACTGCTGGCGCAGGCAAAGCGGATCGAGCTGCACGATATCGAGCTGGACAAGTATGGCGGCAGGGTACTGGCCCGCGTCGTCGCCGACGGGCAGGACATGGCCGCCGCGCTGGTCGGCGAAGGCCATGCCCGCCCCTATGCCGGTGATACCCGCAAGGGCTGGTGCGACTGAGCCTCTAGCGGCGGGCTTCCCCGGTCTTCGGGTCGAGCTTCAGCCTGACCTCACCGCCTTCCTTCGTGCGGTACTCGATCTCGTAATAGCCGTCATCGTCCCATTCCAGATCGTCGATGTAGCGGAAATCCGGCCGCTGCTCGATCTTGGCGACAATCTGCGACAAGGGCATCGCATCGGCAGGCGGCTGCATGTCCCGCGCTTCGGCAAGGCCTGCACTAGCAATGACAAAAGAGAGCGCAAGAATGGGAGCGGCAATCCGCTTCATATGATCCTCCTGTTTTGGTCGATATGAAGAAACGCCAGACAGGCCGTTCGGTTCCCCGTTTCAGAAACTCTCCACCCAGGGTCGCAGCTCCAGCTCCCAGCTCCAGGTGCTGCGATGCTGTCGGTGCAGGTCGAGATAGGCCCGCGCCAGGGCGTCCGGCTCCAGCAGCCCGTCCACACCGCGCTGCGGGCCACGCGGATCGTCCCCGCCCTGGCGTATGCCGCCATCGATCACGACATGCGCGACATGGATGTTCTTCGGCGCCAGCTCCCGCGCCATGCTCTGCGCCAGGCCGCGCAGCGCGAACTTGCCCATCGCGAAGGGGGCGGATTGCGGATAGCCCTTCACGCTGGCCGAGGCGCCGGTAAAGAGGATGCTGCCGTTCCCCATCGCCTTGCCATCAGGCAGCATGGCGCGCGCCGCCGCCCGGCCAACCAGGAACCCGGCATAGCCAGTCGTCATCAGCGATTCCCGCACCTCTGCGGGGTCAAGCTCGGTGATCGGCCCACGCACCCGGCGGCTGGCGTTGAACACCACCAGCGAGGGCGCGCCCAGCGTGTCCGCCACGGTGGCGAACAGCCGGTCCACATCGGCCGGCTGGCTGGCATCGCAGGCCACCGCCATGGCTCCGGTCTCGCGCACCAGTCCGATCAGCTTGTCGGTATTGCGCGCTGCCAGTGCGACCGCCATGCCTTCTTTGGCGCACAGCCGGGCCAGCGCGGCACTCAGCCCGCTGCCCACACCGACGATGATCGCGACTTCCCGGTCCGCCATGATTTTCCTTCTCCCTGAATTTTCTGGGAGGAGTGTATGACGATGTTTCCGCCGCTGTCAGCCGGTAGAACGCATCAGCTCTTCGCCTCGGTCAGGCGGCTGCGGCGCAGCGCGCCCAGCTGCTCCAGCAGCGGATAGGCCGTGGCGGCAATGTGCGATTCGATACGCTTCAGATCGCGCACGATGTCGAGATGCAGCTCTGTCGTCTCAATGCTTTCCGACCGTCCCTCGCGCAAACGCTCGAAATGTCGCTCTGTCGCCAGCTTCTCCAGATCGCGGAACTGCTCCTTCTCCGCCACCAGCTGCCGGGCCGAACGCAGGTCGCTGGCCATGAAGACCGAGATCGACAGCTTCAGATGCTCCAGAAGCCTGGCATGCATCTGGCGGATTTCGGCGAGCCCCTCCTCGGAGAAGCTGAGCTGCCGCTTGATCTTCTTGGACGCCAGATCCATCAGGTTGCGGTCCACGATATCGCCGATATGTTCGAGATTGATCGTGAAGGCCAGAATCTCCGACAGGCGCTGGCTCTGCTCCTCGTCCAGCTGCTCGCGGCTGACATCGGTCAGGTAGCGCTTGATCGCGCCATGCAGCGTGTCCAGCGTGTCGTCCATGCGGCTGATCTCGGAGACCAGCTTGCGGTCGCCGGTCTCGAACACGGTCTGCGAGCCGCGCAGCATGCGCTCCGCCGCGTCGGCCATGCGCAGCGCCTCGCGCGCCGCGTTGGTCAGCGCCACACTCGGATTCTCGATGGCCTCCCGGTCCAGATGCAGCGGCGCGCCCGGATCGAGCGGCCGCTCCGCCGTCGGGAACAGCTTCTTCATCAGCATCGCCAGCAGGGGCAGCGGCAGGATGAACAGCACCGCCAGCGCCAGGTTGAAGGCGGTGTGGAAATTGGCCGCGACACGCGCCGGCCCGCCATTCACGATTTCCAGCCATTCGACAGCATAGGGCAGCAGCGGCAGCGCGATGGCGCAGCCGACCAGACGGTTCAAAAGGTTGCCGACCGGCACGCGCAGCTTCTCGCGATCACCGCCCATCGCCTGCAGCACGGGGTTCAGCGCACTGCCGAGATTGGCGCCCAGCACCATGGCCAGCGCCGCCACCGGCGTGATCCACCCGGCCGCTGCCAGCGACATGACCAGTAGCACGGTGGCCACGCTGGCATGCGCCGCCCAGGTGAAGATGGCCGCCAGCAGCATCGTGACGATGGGGTCGCTGGTCAGCAGGTGCAGCACCTCCTTCATCTGCGGCGACATGTCGTGCGGCATCACGGTCTGGGTCAGCAGATGCAGCGACAGCAGCACAAGGCCAAGGCCGATGGCGACACGGCCCAGATCGCGCGTGCGCGTCTGCCCGCCCCGCTTGAAGGCGATCACACCGACCAGAATCAGGATCGGCGTCAGCAGCCCGATATCGAAGGACAGGATCTGCACGATCACCGTGGTGCCGACATTGGCACCCAGCATGATCGCCAGCGCGGGCACCAGATCGACCAGCCGGCCCGCCGCGAAGGAAGACGCCATCAGGCCGGTCGCGGTGCTGCTCTGCAGGATGGCGGTTACCGCGAAGCCTGCCGCAAAGGCCTTGAACCGGTTGTCGAGGCCACGGCTCAGGCTGCGCCTGAGGCCGGAGCCATAAGCGCGCAGGATGCCGCTCTGCACCATGTGGATGCCCCACAGCAGCAGTGCGATGAATCCCAGAAGCGTGATGATGACCTGTGTCGCCGGCATGGCCTGACATAATCTTGTGCGGAGGGGATGCGGCGGTTTGCATTCGCCGGTTCCCGATTGCTCATACGCCCTTCCGGCGAATCTTGTAAAGAAAATGTAACATTTCAGAAACAAAAGACCCAGACAGGCGGACAAGCCGCTCCTGCGGATAACGGACAGACGCGCAAAAGGATGCGTATCACGATACTTGCCTACCGCGCCGGGATGCCGTAAGGCGACGTCAACTCTTTGAACGACAGCCATCCGAAAGGCCGACCATGAGCGACAGCACCGCCACCGTCCTCGACGTGCATGAAAAGCCGGGCGCGGCCCTCTGGGGCCTGCTCAGCCTGCAGCATCTGTTCGCCATGTTCGGCGCGACGGTCCTTGTCCCGCTGCTGACCGGGCTGAACCCGTCCGTGGCGCTGGTCACCAGCGGCCTCGGCACGCTGCTGTTCATCGCCCTCACCAAGGGCCGCATCCCGGCCTATCTCGGCTCCTCCTTCGCCTTCATCGCGCCGATCCTGGCGGCGGCCGCCCTGCCCGGCCCGGACGGCCAGCCGCTGGGCCCGACCGGCGCCATGCTGGGCGCCTTCCTGGCGGGTGCGGTCTATCTGGTGGTGGCGCTGTGCATCAAGGGCTTCGGCGTTGGCTGGCTGCTGCGCCTGCTGCCGCCGGTGGTGACCGGCCCGGTGATCGTGGTGATCGGCCTTGGCCTTGCGCCGGTCGCCGTCAGCATGGCCTCCAACGACCCGGCCACCAGCGCCTATAGCGGCACGCACTTCCTGATCGCCGCCGCGACGCTGGTGCTTGCCCTTGCCTTCTCCGTCGTCATGCGCGGCATCTTCGCCGTGGTGCCGATCCTGCTGGCGATCCTCGGCGGCTATGTGATTGCCGCCTTCGCCGGCCTGGTGCCCTGGTCGGGCGAGGCGGGCATGCAGGCGAAGCTGGCCGCCGCCAGCTTTGTGGAGTTCCCGGCCTTTGCCGTGCCCTTCGTGACCTACGACCTGCCCTGGCAGCATTTTGCCACCATCGTGCTGCTGCTGGTGCCGGTCGCCATCGTGACCATCGCCGAGCATATCGGCGACCAGATCGTCATCAGCCGGGTGATCGGCCGCAACACGCTGGAGGATCCGGGCCTGCACCGCTCGCTGGCCGGCGACGGGCTGGCCACCATGCTGGCCGCCATCCTGGGCGGGCCGCCGAACACCACCTATGGCGAGAATGTCGGCGTGCTGGCCATCACCCGCGTCTTCTCCGTCTATGTCATCGGCGGTGCGGCGGTGATCGCCGTGCTGCTGGGCTTCCTGGGCGATTTCCGGGTGGCGCTGCAGTCGATCCCGGTGCCGGTGATCGGCGGCGTCGCCATCGCGCTGTTCGGCGTCATCGCGGCGTCGGGCCTGCGCACCATGATCGAAGGCAAGGTCGATCTGGGCGACAAGCGCAACCTGTTCATCGTCTCGATCATCCTGGTGCTGGGTATCGGCGGGGCCGTGGTGCATGTCGGCACCATCGCGCAGCTGTCCGGCACCGCGCTGGCCGCCATCGTCGGCGTGATCCTGAACGCCGTGCTGCCCTATAATGGCGGCAATTCCGAATAACGAGAGGGAGAGTCACGATGAAGCGGTTCGCGATACTGGCTTTCGCCTTGCTGCTGGCCGCCTGTGGCGATCCCAGCAAGGCCGACCTCGTGAAGAAGGCGGAGGGCGTCTCGACCAAGGCCGAGCTGGAGGCAAAGCTCGGCCGTCCTGACGATATCGCCAAGCTCGGCCCCATCGAGCAATGGACCTACAAGGCCAAGGACGGCAGCGTGCTGTTCGTCATCACCGGCGACAGCGTGGCGCTGCAGGCCACAGGTGGCAAGCGACAGTAGCCGACCGCCATCCCGCGAACAAAAAAAGCCCCCGGCCGAAACCGGGGGCTTTCTTATTCAAGCTGATGTAACGCGATCACGCATCCGCCGCCATCTTGGCGTGGCGCTTGCGCTCGTGGATATCGAGATAGCGCTTGCGCAGCCGGATCGATTCCGGCGTCACCTCGACCAGCTCGTCATCAGAAACATAGGCCAGCGCCTTTTCCAGCGTCATGCGGATCGGCGGGGTGAGCGTCACCGCCTCGTCCTTGCCGCTGGCGCGCATGTTGGTCAGCTGCTTGCCCTTCAGCGGATTCACGTCGAGATCGTTGCCGCGGCTGTGCTCGCCGATGATCATGCCGACATAGATCTTGTCGCCCGGATCGATGAACATCGGGCCGCGATCCTCAAGGTTCCACAGCGCATAGGCCACCGCCGTGCCGGTCTCCATGGAGATCAGCGTGCCGGTGCGCCGGGCCGCGATGGGCCCCTTGTAGGGCGCATAGGAATGGAACAGCCGGTTCATGATGCCAGTGCCGCGCGTATCGGTCATGAACTCGCCGAAATAGCCGATCAGGCCGCGCGACGGGCACAGGAACACCAGCCGCTGCTTGCCACCGCCGGACGGACGCATCTCCTGCAGTTCCGCCTTGCGCTGGGAGAGCTTGTCGACGACCGCGCCGGAGAATTCCTCATCGACGTCGATGACGACTTCCTCGATCGGCTCCAGCCGCTGGCCGGTCGCCTGGTCGGTCTTGAACAGCACGCGCGGGCGGCTGATCGACAGCTCGAAGCCCTCGCGGCGCATATTCTCAATCAGCACAGCGAGCTGCAACTCGCCACGGCCCGCCACCTCGAACGCGTCCTTGGAGGCAGATTCGGTGATGCGGATGGCGACATTGCCCTCCGCCTCGCGCAGCAGCCGGTCACGGATCATGCGCGAGGTGACCTTGTCGCCTTCCTGGCCCGCCAGCGGTGAGTCATTCACCGAGAAGGTCATGGCCAGCGTCGGCGGATCGATCGGCTGCGCTTCGGCAGGCTCGGTCACTTCCGGCGCGCAGATCGTGTCCGCCACTGTCGCCTTCTGCAGGCCGGACAGCGCCACGATGTCGCCGGCAACGGCTTCCTCCACCGGCTGGCGCTCCAGCCCGCGGAAGGCCAGCACCTTGGTGATGCGGCCCTGCTCGATAACCGTACCGTCGCGCGACAGCGCCTTCACGGCCATGTTCGGCTTGGCGACGCCGGAGATGATGCGGCCGGTCAGCAGGCGGCCGAGGAACGGGTTAGCCTCCAGCGTGGTGGCGAGAACGCGGAAGCCGCCCTCCTCCACCTTCGGCTCCGGCACATGCTCCAGGATCTTGTCGAAGATCGGCGCCATGCTCTCCTTCGGGCCTTCCGGATTCTCGGCGGCCCAGCCGGCCTTGGCCGAGGCGAACAGCGTCGGGAAGTCGAGCTGCTCCTCATTCGCGTCCAGCACGCTGAACAGGTCGAACATCTCGTCCTGCACCTCATAGGCGCGCTGGTCGGGCTTATCGACCTTGTTGATGACGACGATGGGCTTCAGCCCCAGCTTCAGCGCCTTGGCCAGCACGAACTTGGTCTGCGGCATCGGGCCTTCCGAGGCATCGACCAGCACCAGCACGCCATCGACCATGGAGATGATGCGCTCCACCTCGCCGCCGAAATCGGCGTGGCCGGGCGTATCGATGATGTTGATGCGCGTGTCCTTCCACTCCACCGAGGTACATTTGGCCAGGATGGTAATGCCGCGCTCACGCTCGATGTCGTTGGAATCCATGGCGCGCTCGGCGACCTTCTGATTCTCGCGGAAGGCACCCGACTGCTTCAGCAGGCAGTCCACCAGCGTGGTCTTGCCGTGATCGACATGGGCGATGATCGCAATATTGCGCAACTTCATGGAAACCGACCGTTCTGGAAAAGAAAAACGCCGGGCCGGTGCATCCGGCGCCGCGCGCGCGGCTTTATATAAACGCTTTCGCAAGTGCGAACAAGCGGCGATGCCGTAAATCGACATTGGCATATCGCGGCACGGCGATTGCTTGTCTCCCATGCGGCGGCGATACTGCCGCGGTCGAAAGCGAAGAGGCCGGCAATGAGTTCCAGTGAATTATGGCGTGCCAAGCGGCTGCGCGAACGGGTGGCGGGGCTGCGCTATACCGTGAAAACACAACGCCTCACCCCCATGAAGCTGGCTGAGGTTGAGCGCATGATCAAGAATCTGGAAGGCACCGCCGAGGAGCTGGAGCGCAAGAACAAGAAGCCGCGCCTGTTCGGCTAGGCACCTTTTGCCGCTCTGGACTCATCCCACCCCATCCGCCATATGCTTGCCGCACACACCGAGACGATTCCCGTCACGCACAGCCTGGAGTGATGGCTTCCGCCATGCCGCATCTCATCCTCTTCATGATGGCCTGCCTGCTGGGGCTGATGGTGAGCTGTGTCCTTCTTTAGAAGAATGCTTGGCTTTAGAAGCCTGCTTGGCCTGCTCGTCATCGTGCTGCTGGCCGCCTGCCAGCCGCTGCCGCAGCCTTTCCAGCCGGCCGACAAGGACCGCGCGGCCAATCCGCTGCTGGACCTGCCGGGCGGCGAGGGTGTCATGGTGCTGCCGGTCACAGGCACGGCGCCCGAGGCCGGACAGGAGGCCGCCATCGCGCTGGCCCGCGCCATCGCCAAGGCGCTGAACGATCAGGGCCTGCCGGCCAGCACGACGGGCAATGCCGCCAGCCTGATCCTGCGCGGCGAGGCAGAACTGCAGGAGCGCACTGACAGCCGCGACCGGGTACGCGTAGGCTGGACTCTGTTCGACGCCGCCGGCCGCGAAATCCAGCGCCATGAGAGCCTGTGGTGGGTGAACCGCCCGCACTGGGAACGCGGCACGCAGGAAACGCTGGCCGGGATGGCCGCCGAGGCCGCCCCGGCGCTGGCCCGCGCGATCCAGGGTGAGCCGATCCGCCAGGTGCCGGTGGTGGACGGGCTGTATATCTGGTCGGTCGATGGCGCGCCGGGCGATGGCAATGTCGCGCTGAAGCGCATGGTCGAAGCCTCGCTGAAGGAACGCGGGCTGCGCATCGCCGAGGCGATGGATGAGGATGCGCTGGTGCTGCTGGGTAGCGTGGCCATCGACCCGGTGCCGAACCGGAAACAGGACAAGGTGACGGTACGCTGGAGCGTGATCCGCCTGGACGGGCGCGAAATCGGCACGGTGGAACAGTCGAACCCGGTGCCCGCCGGGGCGCTGAACGGGGCCTGGGGGCAGGTTGCCTTCCTGGTCGCGGAGGCCGCCGCCGACGGCATCGTGCAGCTTGTCCAGGAAGCCGGGCGGCGCTGAATCCACTGCCTGCGACAGCCCTTTGCCTGCCCTGTGGATGAAATCGGGCAAACTCGTTTACAGGCGCATGACAGGTTGATAAAGTCCGCGCGCTTTTGGGGTGCCTGGGCGCCTGGCGGCAGCGCGCCTGACACATCCCGGCACAAGGCGGGCAATCACGCCGGCCCTTAATTCCAGCGATTGTCCCGACGGAAAGAGCGATCTGCCATGAAAGTGTTGACGGGGAACAGCAACCGGCCCCTCGCGGAAGCGGTTTGCGCCTGCCTGAACATTCCCCTCACCAACGCCAGCGTGAAGCGATTCTCCGATATGGAGGTCTTCGTCGAAATTCACGAGAATGTGCGCGGCGAGGATGTTTTCGTCATCCAGTCCACCTCCTACCCCGCCAACGACAATCTGATGGAACTGCTGGTGACGCTGGACGCGCTGCGGCGCGGCTCCGCCCGGCGTGTCACGGCGGTGCTACCTTATTATGGTTATGCCCGGCAGGACCGGAAGTCCGGCCCGCGCACGCCGATCTCGGCGAAGCTGGTGGCCAACCTCATCACCGTCGCCGGTGCCGACCGCGTGCTGACGATGGACCTGCATGCCGGCCAGATCCAGGGCTTCTTCGACATCCCGACCGACAATCTGTTTGCCGCACCGGTGTTCACCAAGGACATCCAGGAGCGCTTCAACGGCGAGGAACTGGTCATCGTCTCGCCGGATGTCGGCGGTGTGGTCCGTGCCCGCGCCATCGCCAAGCGGCTGAACGCCGACCTCGCCATCATCGACAAAAGGCGTGAGCGCGCCGGCGTGTCGGAAGTCATGCATGTCATCGGCGAGGTGAAGGGCCGGCACTGCATCCTGGTGGACGATATCGTCGATTCCGGCGGCACGCTGTGCAACGCCGCGGTCGCGCTGATGGAAAAGGGCGCGCAGTCGGTCGAGGCCTATGTGACGCATGGTGTGCTGTCCGGCGGCGCCGTGGCGCGCATCACCTCCTCCGCGCTGAACAGCCTGGTGACCACCGATTCGATCATGGCGACCGAGGCGATGCGGGTTGCCCGCAATATCCGCCAGCTCACCATCGCGCCGCTGATCGCCGAGGCGATGCAGCGCATCAGCGAGGAACGCTCGGTCTCCAGCCTGTTCGACTAAGACATACTCTTTTGGTTGTCATTCCCGGGCTTGTCCCGGGAATCCAGGGGTCAGCAAACTCGACCAACGATCCAGCTAGCGTAAGCCTGGACCCCCGCAACAAGTGCGGGGGTGACGGTTAGAAGATAGTAGAAACTTTCTAGTATTATCCGATCGAATCGGTATATAAGGCTGCCTTCCCGCACTGACGGGACCATGCCGGCACCCTTGGAGGCCGGCAGCAGGGGTGGCGGTTGGCGCTGCCCCTTTGCCATGACTTAAGGAGTTTCAAGATGGCAGAAGCAATCACCATCGCCGCGACGGCGCGCGATCGGGCCGGTAAGGGGGCCGCCCGTGAAGCCCGTCGCCAGGGTCTGGTACCCGGCGTGATCTACGGCGACAAGCAGTCCCCGGTCATGATCAACCTCAATGCCAAGGAGCTGGAGCGCCAGCTGCGCCGCCCCGGTTTCTTCAACCACCTGTTCGAGGTGAAGGTCGGCAAGGACACGCACCGCGTGCTGGCGCGCGAGCTGCAGCAGGACCCGGTCACCGACCGCGCGCTGCATGTGGACTTCCTGCGCGTCTCCAAGAATTCGCGGATCGAGGTCGCCGTGCCGGTGCACTTCATCAACGAGACCAAGTCGCCGGGCCTGAAGCGCGGCGGCGTGCTGAACATCGTCCGCCACGAGGTCGAGGTGTTCTGCAGCCCGGAAGCCATCCCGGAAGAGCTGGTGATCGACCTGACCGGCTGGGATGTCGGCGATTCGATCCACATCAGCGCCGTGACCCTGCCGGACGGCGTGGTGCCGACCATCACCGACCGCGATTTCACTGTCGCCACCATCGCCGCCCCGTCGGCGCTGAAGAGCGAAGAGAATGCGGCCGGCGACGAGGCTGAGGAGGAAGAGGAGGACTAATCCTCCCCTTCCGGTACATCACCTAACCGGGACCGGATTGCCATGCTGCTTCTGGCCGGCCTCGGCAATCCCGGCCCGGGGCACGCAAACCAGCGTCACAATATCGGATTCATGGCGGTGGACGAGATCGTCCGCCGCCATGGCTTCGGCCCGTGGCGCGCACGCTTCCAGGGGCTGGCCTCCGAAGGGCTGATCGCCGGCCACAAGGTGCTGGCGCTGAAGCCGCTGACCTACATGAACAATTCCGGCCATTCGGTCGGCGAGGCGGCCCGCTTCTTCAAGCTGAAGCCGCAGGACGTCTTCATCGTCCATGACGAGCTGGACCTGAAGCCCGGCAAGATCAAGGTGAAGCTGGGCGGCGGGCATAGCGGCCATAACGGCCTGCGCTCCATCGATTCCGCCATCGGCAAGGAATACTGGCGCATCCGCCTTGGCATCGGCCATCCCGGCGACAAGGACAAAGTGCTGGGCTGGGTCCTGAACGATTTCGCCAAGATCGAGCAGAAGGACTGGCTGGTGGCACTGCTGGATGCGGTTGCCGCCCATATCGATATCCTGCTGCGGGGCGATGGCCCCGACCGTGACGAGGGGCACTTCATGAGCAAGGTGTCCCACGCCGTCTTCCCGCCGCCGCCAAGCCCCCCCAAACCGAGCAAGCCGGAGGCCGGCACCGTGCCGCCCCCCGAAACCAAGGACTAGAACCGATGGGTTTCAACTGTGGCATTGTCGGCCTGCCGAATGTCGGCAAATCGACCCTGTTCAACGCGCTGACCGCGACCGCCGCCGCCGAGGCCGCGAACTATCCGTTCTGCACCATCGAGCCGAATACCGGCCGCGTGGCGGTGCCGGATCCGCGCCTTGATGCCATCGCAAAGCTGGCCGGCTCGGCGAAGATCCTGCCGACGCAGATCGAGTTCGTCGATATTGCCGGCCTGGTGCGCGGCGCCAGCAAGGGCGAAGGGCTGGGCAACCAGTTCCTGGCGAACATCCGCGAGGTCGATGCCATCGTCCATGTGCTGCGCTGCTTCGAATCGGGCGACATCACCCATGTCGAGGGCTCGGTCGATCCGATCCGCGATGCCGACACGGTCGAGACCGAGCTGATGCTGGCCGACCTCGACAGCCTGGAGCGCCGCGCCCTGCCGCTGTCCAAGCGCGCCAAGAGCGGCGACAAGGAAGCCAAGGCGCAGCTGGAGATCATCGAACCGATCCTGGCCGCCCTGCGCGAAGGCCTGCCGGCGCGCACCGTGAAGTTCGCCGAAAATGAGCAGAACGCAGTGCGGCAGCTGCAGCTCATCACCTCCAAGCCGGTGCTCTATCTCTGCAATGTCTCGGAAGACGATGCCGCGACCGGCAATGCGCTGTCCGAGAAGGTCGCCGAGAAGGCGAAGGCCGAAGGCGCGAGCAGCGTCGTCATCTCCGCCGCCATCGAAGCGGAAATCTCGCAGATCACCGACCCGGAGGAGCGCAAGGAGTTCCTGGCGACCATCGGGCTGGAGGAGCCGGGCCTGGCCCGCGTCATCCGTGCCGGCTATGCGCTGCTGGGGCTGCTGACCTTCTTCACTGCCGGCCCGAAGGAAACCCGCGCCTGGACCGTGCGCAAGGGATCGAAGGCGCCGCAGGCCGCCGGTGTCATCCATACCGATTTCGAGCGCGGCTTCATCCGCGCCGAGACCATCGCCTATGAGGATTTCATCGCCTGTGGCGGCGAGCAGGGCGCCAAGGATGCCGGCAAGCTGCGCGTCGAGGGCGCGGAATATCTGGTGAAGGACGGCGACATCTTCCACTTCCGCTTCAACGTCTGATCCCGTTCCGGAACCGCGCAAGCGGCGTCAGGTCAGCATGCCCGAAGCCGCACAAGCGGCGTCAGATCAGCATGCCCGAAGCCGCGCAAGCGGCTTCAGATAAGCATGAACGCCATGATGCCGGCGACGCTGATGAAGGACAGGCTGACGGTGATGAAGAAGGCGATACGGCTGCCCAGTTCGCCGGCCCGTTGCACCAGCAGCTTCTCGTCATGCTCCGCCGACAGGATCTGCGTCTGGTTCAGCCGCCAGCGGAAGCTGGCATCTTTGAATTCGCGCTGATCCTGCTCGAACAGCCCGCCCTGCTTGAACACTTCCTGCAGGGCGGACAGCTTGCCCTCCTCCATCGCCTTGTCGGTCTTCTTCTGCAGCTCCGCCTTGCGGCGCGGCCTCAGGATGCGGTCGATGCCCGGCTGCAGCATGCCGCCCAGCATGCGGGCCAGCTCCGGCCAGCCATCGGGATTCTCGGTCTTTTCCTCCAGGAAGGACAGGAAGCGCAGCGCCGCCTGCGCCTTCACGAATTCATCCGCACCGTCCAGCCCTTCGAGCAGGCCGATGGAGAAATCCCGGCGCCGCGACATGACGAAGGACACCAGATGCTTGTCCACCGGCAGGAAGGGCTCCTTGGCTGCCGCCGCAGCTTCCTCCAGCGCCGGCAGGATCGCCTCAATGCGATAGACCAGATACTTGCTCAGCAGCGGGCTGCGGCAGCGTGCCATCGGCTGCATCTCGTAAAGCGCGCGCTCCACGCCGAAGCCCCAGCCAGTACGTGACGCCAGCCCCTGCGTCTTGGTCAGCAGCTTGTGAACGCCGAGATAGCCGTCGGCCTCCGCCTGCGCGCCCAGCCAGCGCAGCGGAATATTGCTCTTCACCATCTCGATCAGGCGGGCGCGGAAATCCGGATCGTCATAGCGCGCCGCCAGCGCCGTGCCCATGCCGGCGGGGTTCACCGCCAGCCCCTTATAGTGCAGCGGCGCCTGCGGGTTCAGCTGCATGCAGGCGGTGGAGACCGCCTCGGCCATCTTGTCGATGCTCTTTTCCTCACGCTCCCCGAACAGCGCGTCGAGGGCGGGCAGCATGCGCTCCTCATCCAGGCCGCGTGCCATCCAGTTGCGGAACTTGCGGCTGAGCAGGAATTCCTTGGCGCCCTCGATATCCGTGGAGCGCGCGACCGTATAGGCCAGCGAGCGCAGCGTGGTGTGCGGCTCGCCCAGGAATTCCATCGGCCAGCCGGCCATCTTCGGCAGATGCAGCTTGGTCTGCGGCACCGTGCCATCCTTCAGCCAGGCATCGATATCCATCAGCGTCCAGCGGTCACGCGCATCGTCCTGCAGCGTGCCGCGCAGGAATTCCAGCATGCCGTAGGGCAGGCGGTGCCGCTCCGACAGCAGCATGAAGCTTGCCCCTTCGACGCGCTTGCGCAGCAGCCCCTTGGCGTTCAGCTCCGGCGTCGGATGCTTGCCGACCAGCAGGAAGGCCGCCGTCATGCCAAGCGCATAGACATCGTCGCTCATCGTCGGGTCGCCCCGGGTCAGCGGCTCGGATGCCGCGCGGTCCAGCGGCTCGAAGATGTCCGGCTGGTCGGCGCCGGGCGGCACGGACAGGCATTCGCCCAGCACGACGCGGCCCTGATCGCGGCAGCGATACAGATTGTTCGGGCGGATGGCGCCATGCGTCAGCCCCAGGCGGAACAGGTCGAGCAGCGTTTCCAGCACCGGCTGCACCACATCGGTCACCACCTGGCGTTCCGGCATCGGCGCCGGGGCCAGGTATTTCGCGTCCATCAGCGGGTCGCCGTTCGGCCGGCGGAACACGCAGATCAGCCGCTGTGCCCCATTCGCCGCCGGCCAGGGCACCACGGCCCATTCCTCCAGCCAGGTCAGGCCGGGCATGCGTACACCGCGCAGGCCGCGCAGCGCCTTGGTGCGCGGCGGATAATCCGGGTCCAGCACCATGGCGTAGAAGCGCCCGGCCACCCCCAGCTTGGATTCGGCGGCATAGGCAGGCGTGCCCAGCCGGGCGAACTGCGTCAGCGGCTGGTTCATCTGGATGTCGAAATTCAGCCCGTCGGCGCGGGCCGACTGGTCCAGCTCCTGCTCGGAGCCGGGCGCGCCCTTCTCGATGTTCTCGGCCGCCGCCATCTATGCCGTAACCCCGTCCTGCACGATTATGCCGGGTGTCTTATGCCGCACCCCTGATTCCATTGAAAGAATCTATCATAATCCGGCAGCAGTCGCTAATTTTTGGGAGATGCGACACGAACAGGGAAAAGCGCCGCCATGAACCGCCCGCCGATCGATCAGCAGGTCACCTTCCTATACACCTGGGACCTTGCGAAAAGCGCCCGTTTCTATGGCGAGATTCTGGGGCTGGAGATGGTGCTGGACCAGGGCGCCTGCCGCCTCTACCGCGTCGGGCCGGACAGTTTCGTCGGCATCTGCGCCCGCGAAGTACGCGCGAAACAGCCGAACGGCGTGGTGCTGACCATCGTCTCGCCGGATGTGGATGGCTGGTACGAGTACCTGACCGCCAAGGGCGTGATCTACGAGGCGCCGCCGCGCTACAGCGAGGAATTCAAGGTCTATTCCTCCTTCCTGCGCGACCCCAACGGCTACCTTCTGGAAATCCAGGAATTCCGCAGCCCCGACTGGCCAAAACCGCAGGGACGGTGAGGGGGCGGAGGTAACGATGTGGCAACTGGTTAATGTGAAATTCCTGCATGCAAGACCGGACCAACTCCTATGTCACCCCCGGGCTTCGCCCGGGGGTCCAGGGGCCAAGGGTTGTAACGTTCCAGGCAGGGCACCGCCCCTGGATTGCCGGGTCAAGCCCGGCAATGACAAGGGAAGAAAACGGAAGCAAGGCACCAACCAACCGCTTCACCGGCTGTCATTCCCGCACTTGTTGCGGGAATCCAGACCTCAGCCTGCTTCGGCGCCGCCACAGTATAGGCTGGAACATGGATCCCCGGTACAAGACCGGGGGTGACGGCTGGAGAGAGCGGCAAGTCTGTGCGTTTCCTAGGGCAGCCCCAATAACCGCCGCAGCCGGGCGATGTCGGTATCGCCGTCGAGCAGTTCGGTGAGCAGCTGCGGCAGGCTCATGCCGCCCCAGGCGATGGCGCGGCGCACCAGATAGGGGGCGGGGCTGTGCGGCTCGGCCCGCATCAGATAGTCGGCGGCCAGCGCCAGCAGCCGGTAGGCCTCCTCGCGGTTGCGGATATCGACGAAGCTGCCCTCCTCCGGCACGGACAGCGCCAACGCGGGCGACGGGTGCGCAGGCTCGACATCCTGCGCTTCCTCTTCCGCTTCGTCCGCTTCGCCGGGCCGGGCGGCCAGGGCGGAATCGAGGAAATGCCGGCACGCTGCGATGGTGCGCGACAGGGCAGGCAGGCCGGAATAGCTGGTCGCCCCCTTCTCCTCCAGCAGCGCCGACAGGTCGGCCAGCCGCGCCGCTGCGGCGGCGAACAGCGCCGCCTGGGTGCGCAGGAACCCGTCCGGTGTGAGCATCAGGCTAAGTTCGATATCCTCCGCCGCGACCGCGCCGGCCTGGCGTTCGCGCTGGTGGCGCTTCGGGTCGCTGCGGGCAAGCTGCGCCAGATGCCCGGCCATTTCCCAGTCATGCAGGCCGTGCGGCGGCACGCCCGGCTCGGCGGGTGCTGTCAGCGGGATCAGCCGTGCCGGCACCGACAGCCGGTCGAGCCAGTCCAGCGGCGCCACGCGGTAGCCGAGATCGCCCTCTTCCGGCAGCGGATGCACCTTGTCCCAGAAACGCTCGGCATAGCAGCCAATGAGGTCCAGCCCCGCCGCCAGCCCCGCCGCCCCGCGCCGGTAGAGCAGCGCCTCGGTCAGCCAGGCGGCGATCTCCAGATCCTTCGTCCGTCCGGCCAGAGCGGCTAGGCAGGCTTCCTCGATGCCGGCCCAGTCGGTCTCTTCCGGATGACCGTGACCCTGTTGGCGCAGCCGGCGGATCGGGTCGCTGATGCCAGCCTCGCGCGGCGCCGGCCCGCAGGGTGACTTGCGGGAGATCGGGCGCAGCAATGCCGCCCGGTCGATATCCGGCAGCTGCGACCAGATTTGTTTCATTGTGTGCCTCCCGTCCTGATGTCCGGCGCGCTGGTGGGGAAGGATGGCAGGGCCAGCGGCGCGCGCGTCTTGTCGGCCGGCGCGAAGGGCACGACGCTGGCGAAGACGCGCACCGGGTCGCCTGCCGCCCCTTGCGCATTCTGCGTGGCGATGACGAAGCGCCAGCTGCTATCCAGCGCCGCACTGCCGGGCGGAAAATCCGCCGCCGTGCCGCGCTGTGCCTGCCAGGCGCGGAAGGCTGCCCAGGTGCCGCCGAAGCTGTAGGTCACCGCCTCGCCGCTCACGCTGGCCGCCGGCTGCTGCCCGGTGGCGGCGGGGCTCAGCGGCCCGTTGGCGGCGAAACGCAGGGTGATGGCAATGCTATCCCCTGCCTCCCACACCAGCGGCGATGGTGCGGCGGGCACGCCGGACAGGGTGTCGTCGCCAACCGCGATGCGCCAGTCGATCAGCTGGTTGCCGCCGCGCTCATAGTCGCGGTTGCTGCGCGGCGTCAGCAACAGGCCGAGGCTGGGCGGCGCGCTGCCATCGAAGGCGGGGAATAGCGCCCGCACCTGCCCGATGGCACTCACGAAGCCGGCAGCATCCGCCTCGCCCTGCCCGCGCAGTACCGAAGCCGCACTGGCCGGCAGCGCATCATAGGCGCGCAGCAGCGCCAGAAGGTCGGCGCTCGTCGCCTCCTGCAGCCGGTCCGTCGCCGCGAAGGGGTATTTGCCCTCGACCCGCGTGCGGAACTGCGCCACAAGCGCGGCATAGCCAGCGGCAACATCGCTCTGATCCAGCGCCGCACAACGGTCCGATATGCCGCGCATCAGCGCCAGCCGCCGGGCATCGAAATAATCGGCGGGGGCCGCCGCCAGCAGGGCGGGCGTGATGGCGCTGGCGCAGGTGGAAAGCGTGATCGCCGGCATGGTCTCCAGCACGAAGCCGTTCAGCCGCGCAATGGTCGCGGTGGGCTGCTTCGCGGCCATTGCCGCCAGCGCCGCCGATATCCCCGCCCATTTCGCCTCCAGCGCCTGCGCGTCGCCCGGCGGCAGGGCGCTGCCCGCTTTGGCCAGGAAATCCAGCACTGGCGCGGCAAGCTGGCCGCTCAGCAGGCCGATATAGTCCTGGTTGCGGGTCAGCAGCGCCTGCATCGCCGCCTGGCTGTCCAGCCCGAAGCCGCGATAGCCCAACGCGCTTTTGCCGTCCCACCAGCTAAAGCGGTCGCCATCGACTGTCGCATAATCCGCATTCGCCATTTGCAGCGCATCGGTACGGGTCAGCAGCGAATCCACCTGATCGCGCAGGATGGCACCGAGATCGAGCCGCAGCGGCAGCAGCCGGCCCGTGGTCAGCGCCGTCAGCACGGCCTCCAGATCGGCGGCGACGGCGGAGAAGGCCGATGCCTCCGTCTGCAATTCCGCAAGTGTGCTGCCCGCCGGGCTGTGCTGGGCGAGCGACCCGGCCAGCCGGTCCTCAATGGCGATGGAGGCACGTACCGCCGTCAGCGCCGCCACCTCCGACGACAGCGGCGGGGCGATCCCCGCCGGCGGCTTCGCCGTGCCGGCATAGGATGTTGCGGCATTCTTCGCCTCGGTCAGCGCGGCCGGGTCCCAGAAGGCGGCACTGCCCCCGGTCAGGCTGGCGGGCAGCTTGCGCGCCTCGCCCGCTGTCATAAAGGGCTGGGCGTAAAGCGTATCCAGCGCCGTCGCCAGCGCCGCCAGCGCCGGGTCGAGCGTCACGGCATTTCCGATACTCACGAAGGACGGGTAGCCGGGCGCCTTCAGGACGGTCAGCGCGCCGCGCGCATCAGTGGCGGCCTTCACCCATCGCGCCTGTTGCGAGGAGGCCGCGCTCTCGCCCAGCAGCGCCGATTGCGCGATCCGCCCGGTCAGCGCCGTGGCATCCGCATCCTTGGCCGGGTCGAGCGCCAGATAGGCAGCCTTGCCGGAGGACACCAGCGCCGTCGTGACATCCAGCCCGCTGTGCAGCCGGTCGAGCGCGGCCAGCTTGCCGGTCTGCGCCGCCCCCGTGAGCGCCGCCATATCCGCGGCAACCGGCATCAGCGCCGCCTGCAACGGGTTGCCGGCATAGTCCGCCGTCAGGAACGTACTCATCAGCCTATCCAGCCGCACCCGCACGTCGGGCCGGTAGGGCGCCAGCGGGAAACTCCCTGCCACCTGCCGTGCGGCTGCCAGCCCCACCATCAGCGGTGGCCGCGCGGTGACGATGGCCGGGTCGAGATCGACCGACAGCAGCTGTTTCATCAGGGTGGAAAGGTTCTGCGCCCGGTCCGCTCCGGTCAGCCCGTCATAGAGCGCCAGCTGCGCCTCGAACGACGCTACCGCGTCCAGATAGGCGGAGACCGCCAGATAGTTCTGCAGCGACGGGAAGCCTTTGGCGTCCGACGCCGGCCTCGGCACGGAGAGCGGCGTCGCGGGATCGGCCAGCGCCAGCGCCTCCGCCTCCAGCCCGGCGCGGATCGCCGCCAGCACGATCCGCCCGAAGCCCTGCTCCGCGGCATCCGACAGGGCCGGCGACAGCGGATCGAACCAGGACACCGGCAGGAAGGCATAGCGCAGCCGGTCCGACCGGGCGGCATCGAGCGCCGCCACCAGCCGCTGCACCATGCCGGCCAGCGTGTCGCGGTCCGGCGGCTGCCGATCAATGCGGATCAGGTCGTCGCGCAACTGCGTAACGATGCCCGCCATGTCATTGGCGGCGCGGCTGAGGGAAACCGCCGACCAGATCATCCCGGCCAGCCCGACCACCACGACCGCGACGGTCGCCGCGCGCAGCGCCTGCACCTGCCAGCCCTGCCGGGGTGTCTGGCCGGACAGGAGCACGGCCAGCCCGATCTCGGCGAAGATCTTCCGGCGCAACAGATCGGCCAGGAAGAAGCGGGTGCCCTGCACCGTTCCGGCGAGGTAGAGGCCGCGCAGCCCATAGGGTGCCGGCTCCACGCCAGCCGCGAAGACCGTACCGGCCAGCGCCGAAGCGGGAGTGCTGAGCGCGTTCACCTGCTCCGGCAGGCGATAGGCGGCCTCCGGGTCCGGCAGGGCATCGTCCGCGCCGAACAACGCCGCCACCGCATCGCCTAGCGCGATGGCGGTCTCGCGCAGCGCCGTGCCGGGCCAGGCCGGGTCATAGGGCGCGTCGGGACCGACCGGCACCGACCAGCCCAGCATGTCCACGCGGCGTGCCTCCGGCAGGGCTTGGGCGACCTCCGTAAAGCCCGCCAGTCCTTCCGCCCCGTCCAGCACCAGATAGGCGGGCAGCCGCATCCCCGTTTCCCGGCTAGCGGTCATCAGCCGCTCGCGCAGAGTCGTCGCCAGCGTGGGGTCCGCCTCCAGCGCTGCAGCCGGCACGGTCAGCAGCACCGCATCCAGCGGCCGGTCCGGGCGGGCCGAAACCAGCGCCTTCAGCGCCGCCTCGAAGGGCTCCACCGCGAACGGCAGGTCGATGACCACGCCGCCCGGCACGCCCCACCAGCGCATGACGCCATCCTTCGCGATCTGTGCCGGTTCCACGAAATCGGGCGCCATGCCAGGCAGGCCGGCGAGGCCCGGCAGGTCCGGGCCGATCCGCGCGACCCAGGGCAAGGCCGCCCGCCGGCTGGCCTGCGGCACCGCCTGCTTCAGCGCCGCCAGTGCCTTGCCGGTCGTGGTGGCGGCGCTGTCCGGCGGCTTGCGGTGCTTCAGCCACCACCAGAGCGCCGCCCCCGCCAGCAGCATCAGGACAAGCCCCAGCACCAGCCACGCCCAGCCGGGCAAATCCTTCAGAAAGGCGAGGAGCTGGGCCGGCATGTCATCACCCCGGCAGCAGGGCGAGCGCGCGCAGCAGCGGCCAGACCGCGAGCAGCCATACCAGCGCCGAGAGGGCAAACAGGCCGGCCAGTGTCAGCAGCAGCCAGCCGGCCCAACGCATCGGTCCAACTGGCGGAGCGGGCGGTGGCGGGTCCAGAGTGTGCTGATAGGCTTCCGGTGTCAGTCGCCCGTTCGGCGAGGAAAGCGGCGGTCTGCCGGCGAAAGCCAGCCGCGCCAGCAGATGGCGGTAGCGCCGCAGCGCCGCCGCCCCATCCGGCTGGCAGCGATAGCGGCCCTCGAACCCCAGCCCCAGCACCTGCAGGAAGAGGCGCGCCAGCCCCGTGGAGAGGCCACTTTCGCCCTGGCGTTCCAGCGCATCGATGCGGGCGAACACCTCCTCCCCCGCCACATGGCTGCGGCAATAGCGCTGCTCGAACAGATGGCCGAGCCAGTCACTCCCGCCACCCTCTCCTTCCGGCCAGTCGAGATAGACGAAGATTTCGTCGGCCAGCGCCACCATCGGATAGGCGGCACGGTCCTGCGCCTCGCCCAGCCTCTCGCCGCCGCGATGCCGTGCCTCGACCGACAGCGCATCCAGCCGGGCCGCGAGATCGGCCTGAATTTCCGGCCGTTTTGCCGGGCTGGTACTGGCCAGCGCCTTCACGCGCCAGCCTTCCAGCGCGTCGTAATAGCCGCGGAAGCCGTGCAGCAGGAAGGCATCGGCGGCGCTCATCCGGTCTTCTCCGGCGGCAGAAACAGCACGATGCCGGCGGGCGGCGGCACCGACGCCTCAGCCTGGAAAATGCCGATGGCCAGCGCCTCCCCGGCGGCGATCTCTCCTTCCGGCTGCACGCGATAGACCGCCATGTCGGGCCGGCGGGCGATGGACAGCGCGTCCCGCTCGGGCAGGCGCTGCCGCCCCGCCCCCAGCACGCGGCGCTTGCGCAAGCCCTGCAGCCGCGATTCGCTGCCGATCAGGCAGGCGCCCATATAGCGGTGCGCGGTCTCGATATCCGCCCCCTCCGGCGGCAGCACGCCGATGACGAGGCCCGCGGCCAGCCACTCCGGCTGGATATCCAGCCGGAAGCCGCCCTCCGCCCCCGTCTCGAACGGGACTGCCCGCCAGCCGCCGCCAAGGCCGGCCAGCGTCGTCTCGATAAAGCCGGCCACCGCCTGAAAGCAGGGCAGTGCGTCCATGTGGTCGTAGGCCGGAAAGCGCGGCGGCAGCGTACCTGGCACGGCGGCAGCGACCGCGCCGGCCAGCGCGGTGAGGCCCAGATAGAGCCGGTAGGGATGGGCGGGCGGGCCGAACACCAGCGCCTCGAAACCCGGCAGCCCGGCAGCCAGCCCGCGCAGTTCCGCCGCTGCCTCCCCCGCCAGCGCGGCACGCCAGTCGGTCGCCGACAGGCCGGCCAGCGCGGTGAGGCCGCCCGCCTGCCGCCGCACCTTGTCGGCGATACCGGCGCACAGGCTTTGCAGCGTGCCACCGGACGGGTAGAGCAGGCTGGGCGGCACATAGGCAGCGATGCGATAGGCCCCGTTGCGGTAGGCGATCTCCATCAGCGGCAGCCCGACGGAACGGTCAGCCGGCGGCGGCCCGGCGCACAGCGCCAGCGCCGGGGCAAGGCGCGTCAGCTCGATGGGATCGGCATCGGTATTCTCGTCCGGCACCGCGCGCTGCACCACGGGGACGAAGCGCGCGCCGCTGTCCGGTGCCACATCGCCGGCATGGCGGTGCGGCAGGGTGAGATAGAGGCGCAGGCTGCGCCCCTCCACCGCCGGCAGTACCGGCGCCAGATCAAGTGATAGCGAGACCGGTGACCCCACACCGTTCGAGTTGGGCCCATGCGACACCGCCGTGCCGTCCGGCAGGATTGCCTCCAGCACGGTGATGGCGATCTTCCCATCCGTGACGATGCCGCCATCGGCATCCGCCGAGCTTTCCAGCCGCACCACGCCCCAGGCGCAGGGCGCCAGCAGCCCGGCCTGATAGGCGACCAGCATCTCCTGCCGCAGCCCCTGCTGTTGCATATGCTGCGGGGCGAGCAGCATGCCTTCCCACCATTTCAGGGGCAGCGGGGGAATGGTCCGCGCCGAATCACTCATGCCGGCAGGTCCAGTGCAGTTACGGGTGTATTCATTCAGAAATACTACTTATACGAGTGTATGACCATAGGCTTTTCCACTCACTTTCCAGCACCAGCCGCTGACAGCGCGAAATCGGTGCGGTTCAGCGTCAGCAGCTCCCACGCGCTGGCCCCCAGCACGGCGAAGCCGGCCGCCGCCCCGTCATAGCCGACAGCGACAAGCCCGCTGGTAACCCGGAACTTCGCGGTAAGGGCGACCGGCCCATAGGCCTGCCCCGGCACCAGTTCCGCCCCGACCACCTTCAACGTCGAGGCATGCAGGGCGGCCATCTGCTGGCGCTGGGCGAACCAGGCGGCAGGCGTCAGCGCCAATATCTCGGCGGCCAGCGCCGGGTCGGAGGTCAGGACCACATCCAGCCGGAAGGCGCTGTTGCCGTTCGCATCCGGCGCGATGGCGAGATAGAGCTGGCTGGTCTTCAGCGGCGGCGGCTTCGATGCGCAGGCCGCCAGAAGAAGGATCAGCAGGAACAGAAGGATTCTCATGGCACCATCACCGTAAACTGGCCGGGCACGGTGATCTGGATGACACCGGCCCAGGCGCACATCGCCTTTGAATTATTGTCGAGCGCCGGCATGGAGCCGATCAGCACGGTCGGAGCACCGGGGACCCACGGAGCCGGCACCACCGGCACGCAGGGCATCGGCGTCAGCACGCCCAGCGCCGCCGTCGTGGCCGCCGCGACAGTCGGATTGGCGAGGCTGGTGCACATGCCGAAGGGTGGAATATTCACGACCGGAATATGATCCATAATGGTGGCCGCCGGCGGCCCGCCCGC
>NZ_AMRL01000036.1 GCF_000299935.1 Oceanibaculum indicum P24
GAGCGGGGGCGCGGGGGGGATCCGGTAGGCAAGGTAGAGGATATAGGCCAGCGACGCCGCCAGCAGGAAGGGCGCCAGCCTTGGCTCAGACATCAGCATGGCGACGATCCCGGCCGCCACCGCCAGCAGCACCGAGACCGTGCCCAGATTGATGCCCAGCACATAGGCCATGGAGCGGCGCAGCCCGAAGGCCGCCCCCACCGCCGTCACACTGAGGGTGGAGGGGCCGGGCGTGCCCATCACCGCCAGCGCGGAGAGCAGCAGCGCCAGCAAGGAAGGCCAAAACTCGGGAGCGGAGGTGAAAAATGAAACCGACTGCGTCAGCATCGCGCATCCTGCTAGACTGTTGAGATGCGACACAGTTTGCCCCCTCCCGACGGACGCTTTCTTGAAGGCTTGTGCACGCCACCGCCCGGCGCTGTCCGCAAGCATGGGGAGATCACCGTCGGTGCCGGCGGCGACGGGATCGAGCGCATCGAGGCGCGGTTTTCGGAAAAGGCCTTCTCGCCGCACCGCCATGACAGCTATGCCATCGGCGTCACCCTGGCGGGCGTGCAGAGCTTCCGCTATCGCGGCGAACAGCGGCATTGCCTGCCCGGTCAGTGCCTGATCCTGCACCCGGACGAGCTGCATGACGGCGAGCCGGGCACCGAGAACGGCTTCCGCTACCGCATCGTCTATATCGACCCGGCGCTGGTCCAGCAGGCACTGGACGGAAGCCCCCTGCCCTTCGTCGCCGACCCTGTGCTGCGCACGCCCGGCATCGGCACGGCGCTGCTGGCCGACGCGCTGGACATGGAGGATGCGGTGGACGAGTTGCGTCGTGTGGATATCGGCACAGGGCTGGCGCGGATGCTGCGCGCAGCATCCGGCACGGAGCGTTCAGGCACTGCACTGCTGGACCTGCCGGCCCTGCTGCGGGTGCGCGAGCAGATCGCCGCCGACCCCGCCGGCCGTCATTCCGCCGCCACGCTGGAGCGCCTTTCCGGCCTCGATCGCTGGACGCTCGCCCGGCAGTTCCGCGCGGCCTTCGGCACCAGCCCCAGCCGCTTCCGCACCATGCGCCAGCTCGACCGGGCACGGCGGCTGATGGTGGCCGGCACACCGCTGGCGGAAGCGGCACTGGAGGCCGGATTCGCCGACCAGAGCCACCTGTCGCGCCAGTTCAAGCGCGCCTATGGCATGACGCCGGCCCGCTGGCGCGCGGCGCTGGAGCGAAAGGCGGCATGACCCGGCCCCACCGCTTTCCTGCTGGATCGAGACCACGCGCCTGTTCTCCCGCCCGAGAGGGCGGGAGATCGTGCAGTGTCGCTACAGGCTGGCCAACGGCCTTAATAGCCAACGGTGAAGCGCTGACGTGGATGGGCCGGCTTCTCCAGCTCGTCCACCAGCGCCACCGCGAAATCCTCGAAGGAAATCGTGCTGCCCTTCTCGCCGACGAGCAACTGGTCCTTGCCCAGGCGGAAGCGGCCAGTCCGCTCCCCCGGCACGAACAGGGCCGAAGGCGACAGGAAGGTCCAGTCCAGCTTGTCCTGGGTCCGCAGGAAATCGAGGAAAGCGGCACCGGCGGTGGCTTCCTGACGATACGCTTCCGGGAATTCCGGCGTGTCGATCAGCCGGACGCCGGGTGCGACCTCCAGGCTGCCGGCACCGCCAACAACCAGATAGCGCCGGGCGCCAGATGCCTCGACCGCCTTCACCAGGGTCGCCGGATCGCTGGTGCGGAACGGCACCGCGCTGATAACGGCATCGCAACCCTTGATTAGCGTGGCAAGGGCGAGCGCATCATTCACATCCCCCGTCCGGGCCGTGACGCCCTTGCGACCGGATAATTTTTCCGTGTTACGGGCGATGGCAGTAACCGTGTGCCCACGACTGAGAAGCTCGTCGAGAATGCGGGAGCCAACCTTTCCGGTGGCGCCGATCAATGCGACGTTCATAAGCGACATTCCTTACGTTTAGAGATATAAGTTTCGAATAGATACCAAATGCGATTTATATATCCTGGTGTAAAGAAGGCACTTACACCTCATTAGATTACCTGGAGGTTACCGTTATGCTGCCCCCGAACACCTACTCGTCCGACTGTCCGACACGTCTTCTCCTGGACCGGATTGCCAACAAATGGACCGTGCTCGTGCTCAGCCTGCTCACGGTGCAGACCTTTCGTTTCAACGAATTGCGCCGGCAGATCGAAGGCATCTCGCAGAAAATGCTGTCGCAAACCCTGCGGAGCCTGGAGCGCGATGGGCTGATCAACCGCAAGGTCATTGCCACCGTTCCGGTGACCGTCGAATACAGCATCACGCCACTCGGGCGCACCCTGTCGGTAACCGTCGATTCGCTGCGGCTGTGGGCTGAAGAGCATTTCAGCGATGTGCTAGCCTCCCAGCGCCGGTACGATAGCGCCGGACAAGACTAAAAAAAGAACCGACAGGAGGACTTCATGGGCGACCAAAAGGGCGACACGCCGCTTAGCGCCGGCTGGCGCGATCATCCGCGCTATCCCGACCCCGCCATCCACACGCTCGACCCGCGGTTCGAGAAATACCGCATCTTCAGCGCGGCGGTGGAGCGGCTGCATACCGGCTGCCGCTGGTCGGAAGGGCCGGTCTGGTTCGGCGACGGGCGCTATCTGCTGTGGAGCGACATTCCCAACAATCGCATCCTGAAATGGGAGGAGGAAACCGGCCAGGTCTCGACCTACCGCCGCCCGACCGACTTCGCCAACGGCCACACCCGCGACCGGCAGGGGCGCCTGATCACCTGCGAGCATGGCGGGCGGCGCGTCACCCGCACGGAATATGACGGCAGCATCACCGTGCTGATGGACAACTGGCAGGGCAAGCGGCTGAACTCACCCAACGATGTGGTGGTGAAATCGGACGGCTCGATCTGGTTCACCGACCCGCCCTTCGGCATCCATGGCAATTACGAGGGCAACAAGGCGGAGCCGGAAGTCCCGCAGGCGGTCTATCGCATCGACGGCCAGACCGGCCAGGCCAGCATCATCGCCGATGATGTGCTGGGGCCGAACGGTCTGTGCTTCTCGCCCGATGAGACAATCCTCTACATCGTCGAATCACGCGGCCAGCCCTACCGAAAGATCCTGGCCTATGACGTGACTTCAGACGGCACGGGCATCCGCAACAAGCGGGTCTTCGTGGATGCTGGCCCGGGCGGCACGCCGGACGGCATGCGCTGTGATGTGGACGGCAATATCTGGGCCGGCTGGGGCATGGGCACGGCGGAACTGGACGGCGTGATGGTGTTCGCGCCGGACGGCACGCCGATCGGCCGGATCGCCCTGCCGGAGCGCTGCGCCAATGTCTGCTTCGGGGGCCTGAAGCGCAACCGGCTGTTCATGGCGGCCAGCCAGTCGCTCTACGCGCTCTATGTGAACACGCAGGGCGTGGCCGGCGGCTAGGCCTAACCCGCGATACGCAGGGAGGGCGGAATCTTCGCCAGCAGCTCGTCCATCACCTGCTGGTAGAGGGCGCGCTTGAACGGCACGATCAGCGACGGCACGGTCGCCGAGGGCGCCCATTTCCAGTCCATGAATTCCGGGTGCTCGGTTTCGATGTTGATGTCGGCGTCACTGCCGAGATAGCGCAGCGCGTACCATTTCTGCCGCTGCCCGACATAGCGCCCGCCCCACAGCCTGTCGCGCAGCCCTTCCGGCAGATCGTAGCGGTACCAGTCATCGCTTTCGGCCAGCACTTCGGCCTTGTCAGTGCCAATCTCCTCGCGCATTTCGCGGAACAGCGCGGTTGCCGGGTCCTCGCCCTCGTCGATGCCGCCCTGCGGCATCTGCCAGGCCTCGCTCGGCATGTCGATACGTCGGGCCACGAAGATGCGCCCGTCATGGTTGATCAGCATGATACCCACGCCGGGCCGGTAGAGATGGTCGTTCACGCTTCTGTTCTTTCGCTCTTCCGTAAACTCAACCTCTGGCGCGGCGTTCCACCGTGGCGGTGATCGGCGCCAGCACCAGCCCCTTGGCGGCCAGGGTGGGCAGCCAGGCGCGCAGCCGCTCCAGCGTCACCGGATAGGGATGGCCGATGCCGACCGCCGATCCTGAACTGCGCGCCAGCCGCTCCAGATCGGCCAGTGCCCGGTCGATGGCGATGCGGCTGGCCTCGTCATCCAGGAACCGGCTGTTCACGCTGTAAGGCAGATCGATGTTCGCCGCAACCTGTGCCGCCAGACTGGTCGAGGCGCGCTTGCTGTCGAGATACATCAGCCCGCGATCCTTCAGCGCCTGTAGGATCGGCATCAGCGACTGTTCCGAGGTGGTGAAGCGCGACCCTTCCAGATCGACAACGCCGACATAGCCGGTGAAGCGGCCCAGCGCCCATTCCATGCGGTCCAGATTCTCCACCGGGCTGAGGCTGGTCAGCAGAGTCTGCGGCCCCGGATCGCTCTGCGGGAAGCTGATCGGCTCCATTGGCAGGGCCAGCATCACCTCATGCCCGGCGGCGCGCGCCATCGGTATCCATTCCGTCAGCCGGCTGGCATAGGGTGTGAAGGCCAGAGTGACTTCCGAGGGCAGATCCTGAATGGCGGCCTCTGTCGCCGCGCCGGACAGGCCAAGGCCGGTAATGGCGATGGCGATGCGCGGGCGCTGTTCCGTCGGGGCGAACGGATGGGCGTAGGCACGCCAGGCCGTCAGCCCGCCCTCGCCGGTCTTCGGCAGCAGGCCGTGCGGCGTGTTTTCGATCAGCGCCGGATTATGCGCCAGCGCCACCTGGCGGCGCTCCGGCGCGGGCTCGGCCGGTGCGGGCTTCGCGGGAGCCGCTGCTGCCGGAGGTGTGGTCGCTGGAGTGGATGGGGCTGGTGCCGCTGGTGCGGCTGCCTGCGGTGCAGGTGCTGGCGGGCTGGCAGCCGGAGTCTCGGCTGGCGCCGGTTGCGCGGGAGGCGTTGCCCCCGCCGGCGCTTCTGCCGTCTGCTGCCCGGGTGCAGGCGTCTCCGCTGGTACGGTGGCAGCCGGCGGGGTCGGGCGCGGCTGGCGCTGTTCCGGCGGAATGAAGGACAGGGTGGCGCGCGGCATGCGCAGTGCCCGCTCCGCGGCGGTATCCGGCCCCTTGGCCGCCAGCCAGGCCCCCAGCGCGCCAACGCCACCGATCAGCAGCATAAGCACCAGAAGCTGGCCCAGCCTGCCAGTCAGCGCCGCACCCAGGCCGCGCTTTTCCGCCACCGCCGCACTGGGCCGGCCAGCCAGCGGCTCACGTGCCGCCTCGGCGTCAGCTTCGTCTTCGTCCAGCTGGTCCTCGAAAGGCGGCGGGTCGTCATCAAAGGAAGCACCGCCGCTCTTGCCGGAGCGGCGGCGTCCCAGGAACGGCAGTTTGAGGCTCGGGAGTTTCAGCTCAGTTCACCGCGCGCTTGTTGAACATATGAAGCCCCCGCAACAGATCGACCGCCCGGATCAGCTGGTAGTCATTGTCATCGCCCAGCGTCGGGGCCGGCGCGGCTTCCGGAGCAGGCGCGGCCGCCGGATCATTCTGGTTCGCCGGCGCCTGCTGCGGCTTCACCGTGTCATTGTTCAGCGCGCCACGCAGATCCGCCTCGCTGCGCCGCTTGCTCTCGTCGATCAGGTCGATGCGGGCGGCCGGCACCTGCAGGTCCGGCTCGATACCGACGGCCTGGATCGACCGGCCCGACGGCGTGTAGTAGCGCGCCGTGGTCAGCCGCATCGCGCCATGGCCGGGCAGCGGGATGATGGTCTGGACCGAGCCCTTGCCGAAGGATTTGGTGCCCAGCACCAGCGCGCGCTTGTGATCCTGCAGCGCGCCGGCGACGATCTCCGAGGCCGAGGCGGAGCCGTCATTGATCAGCGCCACGATCGGCAGCCCGTCGGCAATATCGCCGCTCTTGGCGTTGAAGCGCTGGCTGTCCTCGGTCCGGCGGCCACGCGTCGAGACGATCTCTCCCTGATTCAGGAAGGAATCACTGACCGAAATCGCCTGGTCCAGCAGGCCGCCCGGATTGTTGCGCAGGTCGAGCACGATGCCGATCAGGTCCTTGCCCTTCTCTGCCCGCAGATCGGCAATCGCCTTTTCAAGGCCGGACTGGGTCTGCTCGTTGAAGGTGGTGATGCGGATATAGCCGATATTGTCGATCGCCCGCGACCGCACCGAGCGGATGCGGATCACATCGCGCTTGATGGTGACCTCGAACGGCTCCTGCGCGGCACGGCGGATCGTCAGCTTAATCTCGCTGCCGACACGGCCGCGCATGCGCTCGACCGCCTCCGCCAGCGTCAGGCCCAGCACCTGCTCGCCATCCAGATGGGTAATGAAGTCGCCCGGCTGCAGCCCGGCGCGGAAGGCCGGCGTCTCGTCGATGGGCGAGACCACCTTCACCAGCCCCTGCTCCATCGTCACCTCGATGCCCAGCCCGCCGAACTCGCCACGGGTCTGCACCTGCATGTCCTGATAGGATTTCGCCGTCAGATAGCCGGAATGCGGGTCGAGCGCCGTCAGCATGCCGTTGATTGCCGATTCGACCAGCTTCTCATCGGTCACTTCCTCGACATAGTCGGCACGCACCCGCTCGAACACTTCGCCGAACAGATTGAGCTGGCGATAGGTTTCCGACCGCTGGCCGGTCTGCGCCATGGGGGCGATGGTCCCGGCTGCATAGAGCCCAATCGCGACGACCGACGTGGCAAGCGCGATGCGGGAAAGATACTTCATCCTCTGATCCTATCAGTACGTGCTGCCAGCCAGGGCAGCGGATTTATCGGCTCACCGTTGCGGCGCAATTCAAGATAGAGTTCCTGCGCATTTTCGCCATCCCTTCCCAGGCCCCCCACCGGTTCCCCGGCCAGGAGGTACTGGCCAACGACGCTGTCTATCCTGCCCAGACCCGCCAGCAGGCTATGATATCCATTGCCGTGATCGATTATCAAGATTTGCCCGTAACCCCGGAATTTTCCAGCATAAACCACCTGCCCGTCGAACGGGGCTACGATCACCGCCTCGGGCCGGCCGGCCAGCACGATGCCGCGCGCGGTCCCGCCGGGTTCGCTGCGCTCGCCATAGCCATGAACCAGCTTGCCCTGCACGGGGGGTGTCAGAAGGCCCTGCTTCAGCACGCGTGGCGCGCCTGAGGGCGGTTCCAGCACCACGCGCGGGGCCGATGCCGGGGGCAGCGCGGCGACGGCGCTATTCTGGCTACCTGCACTCTGGCCACCAACCGGCGGCTTGAGGAGCGGCACCGGCATGGCGGCCGCACGTCGCGCTGCCGCCTCTGCCCGCTTCGCCTCGGCGAGACGGCGTTCTTCCTCCGCCTTGCGCTGCGCCTCGCGTTCCGCCTCGATCTGGCGCAGCAGGTCGCGCAGATCGTTGGCCGAGTCCGACAGCCGGCTGACCGTGCGTTCCAGCCGGTCGCTTTCCGCCTCGGTGCGGCCCGCCAGACGACGTCGGTCAGCCGCCAGCGATTCCAGCTTCTTGCGTTCCGACAGCAGCGATTGCCGCGCCGCCGCCAGGCGCTTGCGCTCCGCCGCGATTTCCGCCTGCAGGGCCTCAACCTCTTCCAGCTCCGCACGCAGCGCCATCGCCGATTCCTGGACCTGCGGCAGGGCGGCGCGTAGCAGAATGCCGCCGCGCACCGTGTCCAGCGGCGCCGAAGGTGAAGCGATCATGGCTTCTGGCGGGCGGCGCGACAGCCGCTGCAACCCGGCCAGCAATGCCGCCACCTCGGCATCGCGGCCCTGCAGCGCGGCGCGCTTGCGGTTGGCCTCCCGTGTCAGCTCACGCAGCGACTCCTCGACGCGCGACAGGATTGCCTCCTGCTCCTGCAGGGATTTCGCCACCTTGATCGCATCGGCGCGCAGCGCCTCCGATTCGGTGCGCAGCTTCTGCGCCTCGCGCTCCAGCTCCGCCTTGCGGCGGGCATCGCGCTCCAGCGCCTGCTCGATGGCTTTCAGCTTGCCATCCGGGGCAGGTTGAGGAATCGGTGCCGATTGCTGGGAAAAAGCCGGCCCTGCAAGAGAACCGGCCAGAAATAGGGAAAGCGCCGCCACCGCGAGGCAGCGGCCAGAAAGCGTGCCGCGGGAGGCGTTATGCCGTGGCACGGGCCTCCGCCTCGGCCTTTGCCGCCCCTTTCGACGATGCCGTCAGGGTCAGTAGCGAGCGGCCGGTCATTTCCTCCGGCTGCGGCAGGCCCAGCAGTTGCAGCAGCGTCGGCGCGACGTCGGCCAGGATGCCGTCCTTCAACCCGACAGCCTCCTTCGGGCCATTCACCAGGATCGCCGGCACCAGATTCAGCGTGTGCGCCGTGTGCGCCTCATGCGTGTCCGGGTCCTGCATCATCTCGATATTGCCGTGGTCGGCGGTGACCAGCATGACGCCGCCGGCCTCCTGTATCGCCGTCTCAAGCCGGCCAAGGCTGGCATCGACGGTCTGCGCCGCCTTGATCGCGGCCTCCAGATTGCCGGTATGGCCGACCATGTCGCCATTGGCGTAATTCACCACGATCAGATCGAAATCGCCCGAGCCAATGGCTGCCACCAGTTTGTCGGTCAGCTCCGGCGCCGACATTTCCGGCTGCAGATCGTAGGTCTTCACCTTCGGGGAGGGCACCAGGATGCGGCTTTCGCCCGGAAATTCCGTCTCCACGCCGCCATTCAGGAAGAAGGTGACGTGGGCGTATTTCTCCGTCTCGGCGATGCGCAGCTGGCGCAGGCCGGCATCGGACACCACCGCGCCCAGCACATTCTCCAGCGTGCCCGGCGCGAACAGGCAGGGCATGAACTTCGCCAGCGCCGAGGAATATTCGACCATGCCCAGCACCGCGCCGAGTTGCGGCACACGGGCACGCGGGAACCCGTCAAAGGCGGGGTCGAGCAGCGCGGTCAGCAATTCGCGGGCGCGGTCGGCGCGGAAATTCGCCATCAGCACGCCATCGCCATCGCGCATGCCGGCATAGCCGGCGATGCTGGCCGGCGTAACGAATTCGTCGGTCTCGTCCCGCTCATAGGCGGCCTTGATGGCCGCCAGGGCGTTCTCCGCCGCATTGCCCTTGCCATCGACGGTCACTTCATAGGCCTGCTCCACCCGGTCCCAGCGCTTGTCGCGATCCATCGCGAAGAAGCGGCCGGAAACGGTGGCGATGGTCGCCGCATCGCCCAGATCGGCGAGGAACTTCTCCATATAGCCGAGCGCGCTCTTCGGCGGGGTGTCGCGCCCGTCGAGGAAGGCGTGGATCTTCACCGCCACACCCTCAGCCGCCAGCAGCTTCGCCAGTGCCACCATATGGTCCTGATGCGAATGCACGCCGCCCGGCGAGACGAGGCCCAGCAGATGGCAGGCGCCGCCGCTCTGCTTCAGCGACGCAATGAATTTCGCCAGCTCCGGATTCTTCGCCAGCGATCCGTCGGCAATAGCCTGGTCGATGCGCGGCAGCTCCTGCATCACCTTGCGGCCGGCGCCGAGATTCATGTGGCCGACCTCGGAATTGCCCATCTGCCCGGAAGGCAGGCCGACATGCAGTTCCGACGCGTTCAGAAGGGAACGCGGGCAGCTTGCCATCAGCCGGTCCCAGACCGGCGTTTTGGCCAGCAGGATACCGTTATTCTCGCGCTCCTCGCGATAGCCCCAGCCATCAAGGATGCACAGCACAACAGGCCCGCGCGGTTTCGGCAGGCGACGGGAATCGGGGGAATGGGTCATATCGTTCATGGCGTCAATATAGGCCTCTGGAGCGCCCCCGCACAGGGGCAATCTGTGGGGCAATCTGTCGCAAAACAAGGCATTTCCAACGTTTTACCCTATCAGCGATGCCCTACTCGCGATGGTAGGGATGACCGGCCAGGATCTGCTGCGCCCGGTAGAGCTGTTCGGCCAGCATGCCGCGCACCATCATGTGCGGCCAGGTCGCCCGCCCGAAGGCCAGCAGCAGATCGGCCTGCCGCCTGACATTCTCGTCCAGCCCGTCGGCACCGCCGATGACGAAGGCGATGTCGCCGGTGCCGCCATCGCGCCAGCCGCCCAGCGTGGCGGCCAGATCGGCGCTGGAAAGGTCGCGCCCGCGCTCGTCGAGGGCTACCAGCCGGGCGCCGGACGGCACCGCTTCCAGCAGCAGGGCCGCCTCGCGCGCCATCATCTCCGGCGCCGGCAGCTTCGCCTTGACCTCCATCTCCTTCAGAACGACCGGCCAGCGCGAGCGTTCCGCATAATGCCGGTACAGATCGCGCAGGATACCGGGCTTCGCCTTGCCGATAGCGGCGATGGTGACGCGCACCTACCGGCTCAAGCGGTCACGGCAACGGTGCTGATCTCCGCCGCGGCCGGCACTTCCAACCCCCACATCTTCTCCAGATTGTAGAAGGCGCGGACTTCCGGCCGGAACAGATGGATGACGATATCGCCGCCATCGATCAGCACCCAGTCGCCCTGCCCCAGCCCTTCGGCGCCGACCTGCGCCACGCCGGCGGCCTTCAGCCGTTCGCGCAGATGTTCGGCAATGGCACTGACCTGCCGCGAGGAGCGGCCGGAGGCGATCACCATATAATCGGCAAAACTGGATTTCCCGGCGAGATCGATGACAATGACGTTCTCCGCCTTGTCGTCGTCCAGCGATTTCTCAACGATGGCCAGCAACTGTGCCGCCCCGTTATCCGAAAGCTTCTTCTTGGAAGACTTCCGCTTAACCTTTGCTTCTTGCATCATCCTCGCAGTCAATTACCCGCCCGACTCTTGCCCCAATGGCTTTCCGGCCGAGTGCCGGTCCTGATTTGCGTCGCCCCTAATCTGCGTCGCCGAGGCGGGATGCAATCGGGTGTGCAGGAACACCCACGCCGGGGATTGTCTGTGGGCCAGCCCCCGCGCCGATCCGGATTTTAGCCGGACCCTAGCGAAACGCCGCGCCGCCAAGCTCCACAACGCCCTTAGAGAATAGGAAGGCCGGTCGAACACCGCAACCGGCATGATGCGAAAGATATTCCGCCAGTCCTTCCAGCGCGCGAATTCCGCCAGGCAATCCGCCCCCATGATCCACACGAAGCGCCGGGTCGGGAACCGCCGTTGCAAGGCGCGCAGTGTATCGGCGGTGTAGCGCGTGCCCAGCCGCGCCTCGATATCGCTGGGCTTCAGCCGGGGATGGCGGGCCACCTGCCTGGCGCCGGCCAGCCGTTGGGCGAAAGGCGCCATGCCATCGTTCGGTTTCAGCGGGTTCTGCGGCGCGACCAGCCACCACACCTCGTCGAGGCCCAGCTGGTGCAGCGCCAGCAGCGCCAGATGCCGGTGCCCGTCATGCGCCGGGTTGAAGGAACCGCCCATCAGCCCGACCGCCTGCCGCCGCCGGTCGATCGGCCCCGGCAGGCCGATCCGGGCCGGACGGCCCTGCCTATGCCAGATATGTCGCAAGGAAGTACGTCCGTAAGCGCATCAGGGCCGGATCTGGCCGTCGCCGCGCACGATGTATTTGTAGCTGGTCAGCTGTTCTGCCCCCACCGGTCCCCGCGCGTGCAGCTTGCCTGTGGAAATGCCGATCTCCGCCCCCATGCCGAACTCGCCGCCATCGGCGAACTGGGTGGAGGCATTGTGCAGCACGATGGCGCTGTCCACCGCGGCCAGGAACCGTTCCGCCGTGGCCGCATCCTCGGTCACGATGCTGTCGGTATGGTGCGACCCGTACATGTTGATGTGGCGGATCGCCCCCTCGACGCCGTTCACCACCTTCACCGACAGGATGGCATCCAGATATTCGGTGGACCAGTCGGCCTCCGTCGCCGGCACGACGCGCGGGTCCAGCCCGCAGACCGCCGGATCGCCACGCACCTCGCAGCCCTCGGTGATCAGATCGTCCAGCATCGAGGGCAGCATGGCGGCCATTGCCTGCGCATCGATCAGCAGCGTTTCCATGGCGCCGCAGACGCCGGGCCGGCGCATCTTGGCGTTGAGGGCGATGCGCCGCGCCTTCTTCGGATCGGCGGCGCCATCGACATAGACATGGCAGATGCCGTCCAGATGCGCCATCACCGGCACCCGGCTCTCATTCATCACCCGCTCGATCAGCGAGCGGCCGCCGCGCGGCACGATCACATCAATATAGGCATTGGCGCGCAGCATCGCGCCGACCAGCTCGCGGTCCGTGCCGGGCATGGCCTGCACCGCCGTCTCCGGCAGCCCGGCCTCCTTCAGCCCGGCCTGCAGGCAGGCGACGATGGCGGTCGAGGAATGGAAGCTTTCGGAGCCGCCACGCAGGATCGCCGCATTGCCGGCCTTCAGGCACAGCCCGCCGGCATCCGCCGTCACGTTCGGCCGCGATTCGTAGATAATGCCGATGACGCCCAGCGGCACCGACTGCCGGGCAATCTTCAGGCCGTTCGGGCGCTCCCACTCGGCCAGCACACGGCCCACCGGGTCGGGCAGTGCCGCCACCTCCTCCAGCCCCCTGGCGATGGCCTCGATGCGCTCCGGCGTCAGTGCCAGCCGGTCGAGCATGGCGCGCACCAGCCCCTTGGCTTCGGCGGCCTGCATGTCGCGCTCGTTGGCGTCCAGGATGGCAGCGCTGCTGTCGCGGACAGCTTGCGCGGCGGCACGCAGCGCGCGGTTCTTGGTCTCGCCATCGGCCTGCGCCAGCCGCGCCGCGGCTTCCTTGGCGGCATTGCCTATCCAGTCCATGATGCGCGCGGTTGTGTCGGTCGCCGCCGGCGTCTCTTTCAGCGCACTCACCTTGTCCTCCACCATGCCGTTCGGGGCCGTGTCTCTGGCCTCCTCATGACCCTGTTGCCGGGCCTTCAGGCGAGCACCAGATCATCGCGATGGATGATCTCGTCCCGTCCACGATAGCCAAGTACAGCCTCTATTTCACGGCTTTTATGGCCCATGATCCGGCGCGCATCGCCGGCATTATAGGCCGAGAGGCCACGCCCGATCACCCGCCCGTCTGTGTCCTGCACGGCAATCGGATCGCCGCGCTGGAAATCTCCCTCCACCGCGACCACGCCGGCGGGCAGCAGGCTCTTGCCCTGCGCCAGCGCGCGGGCGGCCCCGGCATCGACGGTCACGCTGCCGGTCGTGTTCAGATGGCCGCCGATCCAGCGCTTGCGCGCCGTGCGCGGCCCGGCCGAGGGCAGGAACCAGGTGCAGCGTCCACCCTCCTCCAGCCGGCGCAGCGGATGCGCGGCGTGGCCGTGCGCGATGGCCATGCGGCAACCGGCGCCAATGGCGATCTTGCCGGCCGCCAGCTTGGTGACCATGCCGCCCGAGGAATAGCCGGTGGCGGCGGCACCGCCCATCGCCTCGATCTCCGGCGTCACCTCTGTCACCACCGGAATATGCGCGGCGTCCTGCGCCCGGCGCGGATCGGCGGTATAGAGCCCGTCAATATCAGACAGCAGCACCAGCGTATCGGCGGAGATCATCTGCGCCACGCGGGCGGCCAGCCGGTCATTGTCGCCGAAGCGGATTTCCGCTGTCGCCACCGTGTCGTTCTCGTTGATGACCGGCACCGCACCCAGCCGCAGCAACGCATCGATGGTAGCGCGCGCATTCAGGTGGCGGCGGCGCGCCTCGGTATCCTCCAGCGTCACCAGCACCTGCGCCACGGTGATGTCATGCCGGGCGAGCGCTTCCTGATAGGCATGCGCCAGCTTGATCTGGCCGGTCGCGGCGGCGGCCTGTTTTTCCTCCAGCGCCAGCGCCCGGCCGGTGAGGCCCAGATGGCGGCGGCCGACCGAAATCGCGCCGGAGGAGACGAGAACAACCTCGACCCCGCGTGCGCGCAGCGCCGCCACATCCTCGGCCAGCGCCGCCAGCCAGTCCTGCCGGATGCGGCCGCTCTTCTCGTCCACCAGCAGGGCGGAGCCGATCTTCACCACCAGCCGCCGCGCGGTCGCCAGCGCGGGCGATCCGGCGGCGGCGCTTTCGACGAAATCGCTGGCGGCCAGGTCGCTCACGGACGCCATTCTCCTGATTCCGCGCTTACCGCCTCCACGTCCCCGCTCTCCAGCGCCTCGGCCTTTTTCTCGGCGGCGCGGTATTCCTTCACGATGGGGCGCAGCGCGCGGATCACCTCGGTCACGCCCTCGCCGGTCACGGCGGAGATTGCCATCACCTCGGTCTTGGCGGCGCGCTTCAGCTTCTTCAGCTTTTCCTTCAGCTCGTCCGCCGGAATCGCATCGATCTTGTTCAGCACCACGATCTCACGCTTCTCCGCCAGCTCCTGCGCGTAGAGCTTCAACTCCTTGCGGATCGTGCGGTAGGCCTTCACCGGGTCTTCCTGGGTGCCGTCGATCAAGTGCAGCAGCACGCCGGTGCGCTCGACATGGCCCAGAAACCGCGTGCCCAGCCCGGCGCCTTCATGCGCGCCCTCGATCAGCCCCGGAATATCGGCGACCACGAAGGCCTCGCCATCGCGCTCGACCACGCCGAGTTGCGGCCACAGGGTGGTGAAGGGATAGTCGGCGATCTTCGGTCGCGCCGCCGAGACGGCGGACAGGAAGGTCGATTTGCCGGCATTGGGCAGCCCCAGCAGACCGACATCGGCGATCAGCTTCAGGCGCAGCCAGACCCACATTTCCTGCCCCGGATAGCCGGGGGTGAATTTGCGCGGCGCCTGGTTGGTGGAGGTCTTGTAATGGGCGTTGCCCATGCCACCATCGCCGCCCTTCAGCAGCACGATACGCTGGCCGGGTTCGGTCAGGTCAGCGATCACCGTCTCGCGGTCCTCATCCAGCACCTGAGTGCCGACCGGCAGCTTCAGGACGACATCCGCGCCATCCCCGCCAGTGCGGTTGCGGCCCATGCCGTGCGTGCCGTTCTTGGCCTTGAAATGCTGCTGGTAGCGATAATCGATCAGGGTGTTCAGCCCCTCCACCGCTTCCAGGATCAGGTCACCACCACGGCCGCCATTGCCGCCGTCCGGCCCGCCGAATTCGATGAACTTCTCGCGCCGGAAGCTGACGCAGCCCGGCCCGCCATTGCCGCTCTTCAGATAGATCTTGGCTTCGTCGAGAAACTTCATCGCGCTAACGCCTTTGAACGGCAAAAAGGGGAATGGTCACCCATTCCCCTTTCAGCAAAAATATTCAGTCCCGTCGGGGGTGGGCTTACTCTGCAGCAGCCACCGGCGGGAGGATCGAAACGAAGGTACGGCCCTTGGCCTTCTGCGCGAACTTCACCTCGCCCTCGACCAGCGCGAACAGCGTGTGGTCCTTGCCGATGCCGACATTGGCGCCGGGGTGGAACTTGGTGCCGCGCTGACGGACCAGGATGTTGCCCGGAATGACGCGCTCGCCGCCGAACTTCTTCACGCCGAGACGGCGGCCCGCGGAGTCGCGCCCGTTACGCGAGGAACCGCCTGCTTTCTTATGTGCCATGGATTGCTGCTCCTCTTACTTCTTGGCGCCAGCGGAGATATCGGTGATGCGCAGAACCGTCAGGTCCTGGCGATGACCGTTCTTGCGGCGATGGTTCTTGCGACGCTTCTTCTTGAAGATGATGACCTTGTCGCCACGGGTCTGCTCGACGATCTCGGCGGCCACGCTGGCGCCGGCGACCATCGGGGCGCCAACCTTGGCGTCGCCCTCGCCGCCAACCAGCAGCACCTCGTCGAGCGCAACCTTGGCGCCGGCCTCACCGGCCAGCTTCTCGACGACGATCACATCGTCCTTGGCGACCTTATACTGCTTACCGCCGGTCTTGATGACTGCGAACATGGGACTAACCGCCTGATATCCGATCAAAAAACAAAACCCGACGAGACCGCGCCGCGTGGCTTTCCATCGCACCCGCCGTCCCTTATCTAGGCCTGACTGGCGCGCGTATGAAAAGGCCTCCCGTCGATTGCGGTCGTCAGGAGAGGCGCGCACTATACCTATGGGCTTGCGTATGTCAACGGCGGAATCGCTGGTATCCGCACGGTTTACGCAGCCCTCCGCATCAGCCGGAAAACAGCCTGCCACGCCGCACCGGATGAAACAATAAAAGCATCAGATGCGGCTTGCAATCCGCGCCCCGGATGGTTAGACATCACCCGCTCGTCCCACGGCGATCCTTCGGAGGGGTGCCAGAGTGGTTGAATGGGACGGTCTCGAAAACCGTTGTGCGTGCAAGCGTACCGAGGGTTCGAATCCCTCCCCCTCCGCCAATCCTGCTTTTGGGTTGCAAAAGCCGCCCAACATACTGAAAATCCTAGACGTTTCCGGGGTTCGAAACCCGCCGTTCCGGCAGTAGACGAGGCGGTCGTCGAAGGCCGTCTTGAGGATGGCGTGGCGTCTGCCGATATCGCCGTTTTGCCAGCTGGAACAAGGGTTTGCGATCACGTCGAGGGTGAGTTCAAACATCTCCCCAAAGGTCTTGCGCGGACGGGCCTTGGTTTCCAGTCTTTCGGCCATCATGAGACGCTCGCGCTCCAGCTCGGTAATGCGCTGCTCGTAGCGGGCAATCACCGTCTGGCTGGACGCTTCGACGATGCGGTCGAGCAAGGATGCCGTCTGCTTCTCGATGGCCGCCATGCGGCGGCGGATATCCTCGCGCATGGCGGCGGCCTGTTCGCCGAGCTGATCCCACACGCGGGCGGCCATGTCCTTGGCAAGGGCGAACATCTTCTCCGAAGGCTGCATGCCCGCCAGCATTGCGGTGAACTGCCCCTCGATCACCTCGCGCCGGATGGATTTGCGGTTCTCGGGACACGCCCGGTTGAAGCACATGTAATACGGATGCTTCCTGCCCGTCTTGCTCTTGGACCAGCAGGCGGTGAGCGGCTTGCCGCAGGTGCAGAGCACGAAGCCGCGTAGCGGGAAGCTCTCATCAAGGTCAGCACGGGCCGGAACCTTGGCCTTGCCATTCAGACGCTCTTGGATGCGCTGATAAGTCTCCAGAGAGACGAGCGGCTCGTGCCGCGCCTTGCGCAGGGACACGGCCCATTCGGGACGCTCCAGATATCCCGCATAGAGCAGCCGGGTGAGGATGCGGTTGACGTTCTCGTTCGTCACCGTGCCGTGGCGGGTCTTGGGGAATTCGGGGAAGCCCTCGAAATAGCGCTTTACCTCGGCCTGCGTCTGGAACCTGCCACTGGCATAGAATTCCATCGCCTGCGCGATGATCGAGGCCAGCGGCTCGTCCCGCACCAGCACCTTGCCCTCGCCGGGGCGGGCCTCATAGCGGTATCCGGGCGGGCAACTGAACGTCCAGTAGCCGTTCAGCAGCCGCGAGCGCATGCGGTTGGCGGTCTGCTCGGTGTTCTTCTGGCGCTGGTGCTGGGAGACGGAGGCAAGAAGGTTCTCGACGAGGATGGAATCGGAATCCTCGCCGAACTCGACGGAGGGGCTTTCGAGCCGCGCCCCTGTCTCAGCGATGGCCTCGCGCAGATCGAGATGCCCCCGGATCGAGCGGGCAAGGCGGCTGATATCGTCGATCAGGACAACATGCTGCCCGTCCCGCCGATGTTTCTTCAGATAGGCCAGCATGGACAGCATGCCGGGGCGGTCGATCACGCCGCCGGAAACGGCTTCGTCTTCGAAACAGGCCGTGACCTGATATCCCTTCATTCGCGCGAATTCCTCGCAGCGGGTGCGTTGCGAGGCGTTTCCCTGTCCCTTGGCGACCTGCGCGGCGGACGAGACGCGGCAATAGATGACGGCTATCCCTTGTTTCAAATCATTCTTCATTCTTGAATCCTTTCTGTCGCCTTCCGGGGTTCCCCTTGGGCGGCACTGCTAAAATCATTTTCGAGAAATCGACCCTCCGATTGTACCGGAATCCGCCCGGAAATTGGCGGATGAGTGTGGGTGTTCGAGGGTTTTCCACAGGCATCTTGCGCCTGCTGGACGGGGTGAGCCTCGTAGCCGAGAGACATCAGCTCGACGATGAGGTTCCACAGCGTTTCGAGAAATTCGCGCTTCCGGTCCTCGGTCAGGTCCGAATCTTCGAGGTAATGTTCATAGAGGCTGTAATCGAAGGTGATGACGGGCCGGGCTTTCCGGGCCTGTGAAATGCTGTTGTCGTCGTTATACCCGGTCATGGCTGTCTCCTTCTATAATCTCATTACCTCATGCCGCGCCCCTTTCCTTGCTGACGACAGAACAAACAAAGAACATTTATAGGCGATTACCTGTCGATATGCAAGGAAAAGTAGAAATAATATTTCCTATCTCCCGCGCGTTTCTTGTCTGTCCTTGGCTGTGCCGTTCTCCCGGCGCTCGCGGAATTCCTCGCGCCGCGCGTCCTTGCCGCTCCCCTGTGCGCGGGCCTGCTCGCGGTCTTCGCGCCGAAACTCGGTGGTGCGCTCGTATGCCTTCCGGGCCAGCTCGGAGAGCCGCAGCAGGTCGGTGGAGATAAAACTGTCCGTATCCTGAAACTGCCCGTCCTTGTCCCTGTACGTCCGCGTGAAGGTCGTGGCGTAGAACGGGCCATTGTCCTATTCATTGCGCCAGATAGAGGCTTTCAGGTTGGTGTCGCGGATCACGTCTGCGGGCCGATTGGCGGCAGGTGCATTGCCGTTGTCGCGTTCCATGGTCGGTCACTCCTCTTGGGGTTAGCTATCGGTGGTGCGGCTGATCGGGCGGTGACGGGCGAGCGCCTGCTTGTGCCGCCGCATCGCCTTGAAGGCTTCGCGGCGGGCTGCGCGCTCCGGCGTTTCGGCTTGCTGCTTTGCGGCTTCGGCCTCACGCTGCCAGCGGGTGTTGAACGCCGCGCGGTCGGCTCCCAGCGCGAGCGATGGCGAGGGACGCGGCGCAGGATACGGCCTGTCGCTCTTCACCATGTGAGAGCCGCGCCGCGCGGCTTCCGTCTTGCCCTGATCGGCCAAGGCGCGGGCATGGACGGGATCTCGGGCGGGCTCGAAGGACGAGGCGCTGCCCCGTATCTGGTCCAAGGCAGCCTCCTTCCCCGGCAGTTCCGCACGATGCTGCCAGGCATAGGAGGTTCGGCTGGATGTGCTCTTGATGCTCATATTTCCTTGCTCCTTTTCAGCTAGCCGATCCGCGACCAGAACCCGTCCGCATATTGCGGATAATGGGCATAGGCAGGAGGTACGGGCTCGACGATCACGGGCCGCCACCGGGGGCCGCGCGGCGTGGCGATGAGCACCCGGTCGGGGGGCGGGTGATACGGGTTCGGGTGATAGCGCCCGGCCATGAAGGGCTGTTCGTAATACGCCCTGCGGTCGGCCCAGACCGAATGAGCGAGCCCATCCGCGAAGATCAGTTGCTTGTCCGCAGGCATGCCCAGCAGTTCATCGGCGCTGCGCAAGGGGGCGCTCTTCAGGACTGGCGTCTGCCCCATGCGGCGCTGATACGCCATCTCGAGACTGGCGGTGATCACATTGTTACCGCTGAACAGCGCCTGAGCCGCCTTGAGCATGCCGTGACGGGCACTCTCGTACTGGCGCGGATCGACATAGGCCAGCGTCTCGTTGCCGAGCATGCCGGAGAGCGTACGGGCGGTCCGCTCGTCCCGGATGCCGTACCAGCTTTGCAGGCCCGCCGAGGCGAGCAGCAGCGACTCCCCGTCCGGCGCGAGATCGTTCATCTGCTTGGTGTTCTGGAAGAAAGCCCATGGACGAATGCCGAGCCCCGCATCGCGGGTGAACAGTCTGGCCACCAGCGGGAACCCGCCGAGCTGGCCGCACTCGTCGAGGAACCACGTCTGGCGGGGAGCCGAGGGCGCGCGCGCCTTGTAGGTCCGCGCCGCCACGAAGAACGCCTTGATCACCGCCGCCCATGGCTCGACGGCCTCGGTCGGCACCATGAGATACAGATTGTAGGTCTGATCGCTGGCGCAAAGCTGCGACAGGCAGAAATCATAAGGCGGAGAGACGGCCTCCATCAGCACCGGATCGGCAAGGCAGATGAAGGCCCGGGTTATCTCGCCGATGACGCCCTTGAAGCCGCCGGACGTGTCGCTGCGCGACGTCGCGACCTCTTCCTCAATCCGCTCGGAGAGATCGAACCCGGCCTCGGACATCTCGAAGGCGAAGTCGAGCCATGCCTCACCGCCCATCACCAGCAGGTTGATGGCGCGGTACAGCGCGGGCAGCGTGAGCACATTGTCCCGCCTCGCGATGGTCAACACGATGGCAGCCAGAAACTCGTGAGCCCGCCCCTCGAAATAGCGCCCGTTTGCGCTTCCGGAGGGCGGTATCATGTTCTCGCAGAACACGAGCACGTCCGACACGAGGTCGGGATTGCTCCGGTTCAGATGGCCGACCGGGTTGATACGGTGATACGGGAGGCCGTGCTGACGGCGGGTATTCCAGAAGATGCAGAATTTGCGGGCGGGAACCTGCCACTGCGAGATGGCTGCCAGCTCGCCCTTAACATCCAGAATCAGACTGGTGCCGGGATAGCCGCCGCAGCAGATGTTGTAGGCAAGCGTCGTGGTCAGCTTGCCGGACCTTGCACCAGCGCAGGTAACGAGCCCGGCCATCCCGGAATAAACGAGCGCACGGCCACCGTGGAATCCGACGAAGAGCGAGTCCTTGGTCCGGGTGAACAGCCCGGCCCCGGCGATCTCCTTCGGCCCGGCAAACCGCGCCGAGCCGAAGGCCGTCATGTAGGGGGCGAACGGCGCGACCATGCTCAGAACGCCGCCCCCGCCAGCCGCAGCGCGCCGAAGCCCGCGACGCCCGCCAGCGCATAGAACAGCGTGATCCGCGTGATCGCGAAGATCACCGCGCCCGAGAGCGCGAAGCTGGCGTAGTACATCAGCACCGCGAACTCTTCGGAGCCGTAGGCGCTTAAGACCAGCTTGCGGACGATGGGGCCGATGAACTCGAACAGCATCGGCGTTCCCAATATGGCCGCCAGCAGCGCCAGCGAGACGGTGAGGACGTTCTGGCCCGGCGGGCCGCTATCGCCGCCGCCCGAGCCGCGCAGGTTGAAATCGCTCATCGCGCGCCTCCCCCGTTTCCGGCATAGCCGATGAGCGGCGTACCGCCCCGGTTCGCCGACTCGACAGCCGCCCGGTAGAGGTTTTCGCGCTGCTCCGGGCGCAGGCGTGTATCCGCCTCGATGGCCATGAGATTCATCGCATGGCGCTTGGTGCGCTCTTCGAGGTGGCGTTCGCCGAGCCGCCGGATACAGAAGACGACGAAGGCGATCACACCACTGACGGCAGCCAGAACGGCGGCGAGTCTGGCGAGCGCCGTCAGGTTCCGGTGCAGTTGCCGCTTGGTCTCTGCGCTGAGTTCATCCGCGAGCCGCTGCGTTTCCGCAGTGACCTTGGCGACATACTCCGCAGCAAGACGCTGCTGATAGGCCGCCTCGGCGGCGATGCGCTCTTGCGCGGCTCTGGCTTCCCGCCGCTCCTGCTCGGAGCATCCGGCGAGCAGCAGCGCCCCCGCCGCAACGCACGCCAGCAACAATTGCCGTTTGGTCATGGCATCCTCCGTTCAAGCCGTTGGTCACTGCGATCCGCGAAGGACGGAGTCCCGCGCAAAATCACTGCCCGGCTTGTCAGGAGGGGGAGAAAGGAGCTTTCTGAGAGTAGCGGCAGCTCAAGATGGTGTAAAACGGCCTAAGGAAGCTGAGCCGCTACAAGGCCGTGGTAAATGACTGATCCGCCAAGGAGATCACGCCCCGCACAAATGAAAAAGGCGAAGCGGCTCCACCCGTCACCCCGCAACCGCTATCACCGCCGGGCCAAGCTGTCCGAGTACAGGTTTCTCAAGCTGCTGCGCGGGTTTGCGGAGGGTCTGACCATAGACGAAGCGGCGGAGGCGACGCGGGTATCGGTCCGAACGGTCCGTGACCTCTATATCCGGTTCCGCGAGGCGCTTCTCAGGGCCGCGATGACGGAGCCCTTCGCGTTTGGGGCGGTCGGATACTTCGTGTTTGAGAACGATCAAATCTCATCACGGGGCAGCGCGATTTTCGATGCCGTCGCAGGCAGTGACCGGATGCGCCGGGTGATCAACCAGCATGGCGCGCGTGTCGGGATATCGACCGGGGCCGGGGCCGGGTTCAGCCATCTGTTGTTCGAAACCACGGCCCGGATGTTCTGCGAGCTATCCATCCCCAAAGATAATGACTCCCTGTATCCCGAGGATATCCGCCAAGCCTACGCCGAGTTGCACCTGATCGCGCTCTATATCGTCCTGCACAAGGACAACCCTGAAGACCCGGAGCTGTTCGCCAATGTGGTGGCCTCGTTTGAGCGGATCATGAAGGATTTTCCCAAGCTTCTGGAAAAGGAGGAGCTTGCCTCGCTTATTGCCAACCGCAAGCCGCACCGCTTCTCAAGCAAGGTTCTGTATGACGACTTGCGGCGCTATCTGCTGAAAAATCCGCTTTGAAGCCGGAGCCATGCCGCTTGTCGATAACCCGGTTTGCATTCGGCCCCGCTCATATGGTAGGATAAAGTAGTATAAATGAGTATTGTGAGTATGGAGTCATGATCAAGAAAAGCATCACCGTGACAGAAACGCAGGAAGAGTGGATTCAGGCCCAGCTTGCAACGGGTCAGTATGCTTCCGACAGCGAGGTCGTGCGGGAAGCCCTGCGGGAGAAGCAAATCCGCATGGCCGAGATCGAACGCATCCGCGCCGCGCTGATCGCCGCCGAGGAAGGCGGAGCATCCACGCTCGGCAAAGAAGACATCCGCGCCGCCGTGCAGGCCGACATGAGGCGCGATGGCCGCTTATAATCTCTCCCAGCTCGCCGAGGACGATATCCGGCGGCTCTACCGCTATGGCATCGAAAAATACGGGTTGGCGCACGCGGATCGCTATTTTGACGGTCTGTTCGCGCGGTTTGACGCGATAGCCGAATCTCCGGCGCTCTATCCGAGGGTCGATCATATCCGGCCCGGCTACCGCCGCAGCGTCTACGGCGTTCATTCCATCTACTACCGGGAAACGGATAGCGGCGCTGAAATCATGCGCGTCCTCAGCCGCGAAAACCCAAGTGATCTTGAAGAGGCATAGCGAAGTACAGTCCAAATTTGCATACCCACCCTCAAAAATGCTACAATTTTAGGTAATTACATGAGGGTAAATGGACGCGCATAACGATGACGAGAAGCGGCTTGAGGCCGCACGGGAAGCTGAGGCTGAATTAGACCTGTTCGATGCCGAATTGTCCGGCACCCTCTCCGGCTACCGGGGAAAGCACTTTCCCGAGGATCACGCCCGCAGGGCAGATACCCATCAGCGCCACGCGGACAGGACCAAGGCGCAGCTCACCGCCCTCGAAGCGCTGCTAGCCAGCGATCCGGCCTATGCAGCCCTCTACAACGATACCTTCGATAGGCTGCGCGGCGCGGAGACCGCGACCGAGGCCGCGATTGCCGCAACCGAGACGGCAGTGGCCGAAGCCCAGCAGGAACTTGCAGACACTCTGGACCGCGCAAGCTCTTTGCCGGACGGCAGAAAGGCTTTCCGCGATCCCGCGACAGGCGACGTCTATGACGAGAACGGCAGGCTTGTTGAAGGTGATGACCTCGCTGCCATCGTCTGGCGGGACGATGCGCCGACATGGCAGGACTACCAGAGCAAACGGCAAGCCAGCACCGATGCACGGGATCGGCTGGACGACTTGCGCCGCTATCAGACCGATGTGTTGGGCCGCGCCCGCGACCGTCTCACGGACCCGGACAATCCGCCGACGCCCGACGAACTGAACGAAATTCAGGAAAATATTCAGAAGCAGATGCCCGCGCATGTGCGCGATCATCTGCCTACCTCGCACGAAGGCCCTGCAATTGAGCGCACGGCTGCCGTCAAGCCGCTCAATCTAGGCAGCTAATCTAGCATCCCCTCATCGCCCTGTGAGTTTTCCGCACTCCTTTTGAATAAGGGCCAGTATGACGGCCTGCGGATGATAATCCGGGTACTTCCTCATCAGAGCCCGGATCGCCTCGTTCCGCTGTGTCTGCGTTACCCGATCCGCGAAATACCAAGCATCGATGCACGGGGCGACATTCTGCGATAGCTGAGAGGCAATCACCCCGGTCATGCCAATGGACGTGCGGAAATAGGAAGCCTGACTTTCGGCGGGCCACTTTAGGAACTTCTCACTGGTGAATGTTTCCGCCCGCGCGTCCGGGGCAGTGCCGCATAGCGCCAGCGCCAGCCCGGCGACCATCGCCACCCGCTTCATTGCAGCATCCCCGCGAGCCAGTCCCAGCGGTTCTTGAGCGCGGCAAGGACGAGCAGCAGTACGACCCCACCCGCGATCAGACGCAGGGCCAGACCGATGGCGGCGAAGGCCATGAACACCCCGCCAAACGCCACCACGGCTGCGGCGACTCCACCGCCCAAGCCGCCTTTATCGAAGCCGAGGAAGAAGCAGATGATGGCGGCAACGACCGCGATCCCCGCCACCGGATTGTCATCCGAGCCCGAGCTCTGGCTCATGCCCCCTCTCCCGCGCCTGCACTGCGGGGAACAAAGAACAATCCACATGATAGGGTATCGGAAACGGGCGTATTACTTTGATAGTTCTGCGTTTTATGCTCAAACATAAATGACCGTATTTGTATGAATACAGATTTTACAAGATGACCATGAAAAGCAACTTGAACTTTGGCGGGATTACGCGGATTCTACCCTGTGCCGTCTTTCACGGGCCTCCCGCAACCGCCTCCTTCGGAAAGGGTGGTTTCTGTCGGCGGGCCGGAATGGCGAAGGGCGGCAATGACGGCGGTATCGGCGGCGCGGCGGGTCGCAAGATCGGCTATGCCCGCGTCTCGACCGCCGAGCAGAACACGCGGCTACAGCGCGACGCCCTGAAGGCGGCGGGCTGCACGAGGCTGTTCATTGATGCGGACGCGTCGGGAGCCAGCCGCGCCCGCCCGGCGCTCGCCAAGGCGTTCCGGTACATGCGGGCGGGCGATACGCTGATCGTCTGGAAGCTCGACCGACTGGCACGTTCGCTGCACGACCTGCTGGACATAGCGGACGAGCTGCGGGAGCGCCGTATCAGCTTCGAGAGCCTTACCGAGAAGCTCGACACCAGCACGGCGCACGGCGAGTTCGCCTTTCACATGATCGCCGCCGTGGCGCATATGGAACGCCGCCTGATCGCCGAGCGCACCGTCGCCGGGCTCGCCGCCGCCAAACGGCGCGGCGTTCGCCTTGGCCGCCGTCCGAAGCTGGATGAAAAAGCCGTGCGCGAGGCGTACCGACTGGCGGGGGCCGATCTCCAGCACCTTGAGGACGTCGCCGCGCTCTATGCCGTATCCGGCATCACGCTGTTGCGGGCGTTCCAGCGCTACGGGCTTGCGGTCAAACCGCTGCCATGAGCTTCAGCCCTTGAGCGCGCGGCGCAGGGTCGTAACGCTAACGCCGAAATGCGCCGCTATCACTTTGCGGGAATGCTTGCCCGATGCGATAAGCGCTCTGGCCTGATCGCATTGCAGGGGGTTGAGCTTGAACGGACGCCCTACATGTTTGCCGCGCCGTCGTGCCGAATCCATGCCCGCTCGGGTGCGCTCTGAAATCAGTTCCCGCTCAAACTCGGCCAGCGCCGCCAGCATGTGAAAGTAAAACCGCCCGCCCGCGCAGGTGGTGTCTATCTGTTCCTGAAGCGAACGAAACCCCACGCCGCGCTTCCGCAAGCCGTTGATCGTCTCGACCAGATGCGGGAGCGAGCGACCCAAGCGGTCGAGTTTCCACACGACCAGCACATCGCCTTTAGTGGCACGGCGCAGAGCCTTTTTGAGCCCCGGTCTGTCCCGCAACGCGCCAGAAACACCATGATCCTTGAATATGACCTCGCAGCCCGCCTGTTGCAGGGCGTGTTGTTGCAGGTCGAGATTCTGATCTTCCGTGGAAACGCGGGCATATCCGATATTCATGCCGATCATTGTGCACAAACCCCGGTCAGCGCCGACTGTTACCGCCCAATGACCACAAGAAAACGGGGGATAACCCGGTCATAAGGGAACCCTTATGCGGGGCATGGCGATCATTATTTTCATGAGTATTTTGGGGTGAAATAATGATTATTACATGCTATAATTTGAATACATACGGTAATATATTTATGTATTAATAAGGGTTCCCTTTATATGACGACAAGATTTGCAGCCTTATTTTTGTTAATGGCAATTTTTGCTTATTTTCCGATACGCCCCGCCTATGCGGATTGCTCCGGCCCCGAAGGCGTTGAGGGTGAGCAAATCTATAACAAGACCCACCAGACCATGCAGTTCTGCGACGGGTCAGTCTGGTGGAGTATGAAGAGCGGCGGCATTGTGGCTCTGACAAACTTGGGGGAGTGTGCGGACGGACACCCTCTTGTTTTTGATGAAGAAAATGGCAACCTGCGCTGTGACATCTCGCCCCCGTCGCCATCACAGCCTTCTGGCAGCCTTGATACCACCTTCAACCCCGGCAGCGGGCCGGAAGGGACGGGCGCCAACGTCCATGCTGTGGCCGTACAACCGGACGGTAATATCCTCATCGGCGGCAATTTCACCAGC
>NZ_AMRL01000037.1 GCF_000299935.1 Oceanibaculum indicum P24
AAGGATCGGGGAGTAGCTCACCCCGATTCCAACCTAGAGAATTGATATATTTATATTTAACCAGAGCCGCAACATTCGAACGGAGAGCGGAGAAGGCCAGATATCCTTGACAATCAGCCAGGGAGCCGGCATATATTTCGTGTCTCACCTGCCATGTGTAGGAAGAGCATTCGAGGCCGTCCCGGTTCGCTTGGGCGGCTTCAGTCATTTTGGCCTCCCGCCCCATTAGTTCGAAGGAAGGCGTCACGCTCCTTCTGAAGCTTCCTGATCCGGCCACTTTTTTCGGTACAATAGGCAGTCCTCAAGAGCCAGTAGCCTTGGCGCTTTGCGAGAACCACCAGATATTCCTCGCGAAACCAGAGAAGTGTATTGACCTCTGTGCCGCGCGTATTCTGCCACTTATCGATCTCGACATGCGTTGGGGCATTCTCGATCACCCAGCGCACCCAGCGGATCCGTTCGCAGCGGCGCAGATCGGGTACGCGATCGTCCTCGACGCGGCCTTCCTGCACCAAATGCCAGAATGATGCCCACCGGTCTGCGACTTCCGGATGGCGACGACACCCGACGCGAAGCCCGCCATACTGCACGCCACCGTTTACAAGATCGTCGATGAAGATGCGGTGGAGTTCGGTTTCGTAAGCGGCCCAGTTCCCCCCGAACGCGGAGAGCGGCAGTAGATCGGGCGCATTCATTCAGCCGCCTCCCGCGCCCGCCACACGAGAACGTTAAATTTCGTTTCCGTGAATGTGGAAGTGCGGATCAGAACGTTCTGCCCGAGCCGTTCACGCAGCCTAATCCCGATTGCCGTCTTGGCCGGGCTGGTTGTGAGGCCACGGTTGGCATAGGTAAGCGCACCGATCAGAAGATCGGCGATCTGCAACAATTCACTTTCATGGCTGCGAACCTGCTGAACACGCTGGATAGCTTGTCGGTCGAAGTCGTAAAGGCTGTTGGCCAACACCTCATGCAGCTTACGGGTTTTCGGCCCGCCGCGCGTGTCCTTCACGTCGAGATAGATTCGATAGCGATGCGGCGCCGTGAAGATCGGACGCAGCATCGTGAAATACATTTTGTAATACCAATCGTCGTGCGACTGGTCGAAGCGGGCGTGGTTGAGCCGTGCCTTGTCGGGCACTATGAGTCCGCGGAAGCGCAGGCGATCCTCTGCGAGGAAAAGGTTAATCAACGCGAGGTAGAAATCAACCTTGGCTGGCGAGACTTTCGTCCATTTCGCCTCGAAATTATGCGCAAGCCCGTGCTCGGCCTTCAGCGTTCTAACCGCCTCGGAAATGGCGCGGCTCGCGTCCGCCGGGCAATAGACGGCACCCCAAGCCATAACTGGCACGCCGTCGTGCTCGAGATGGCAGCTTTCGTCACAGTAGACGTTGAACAGGCGTGGCTCTGTCATTCCGCCGCTTCCATCTCTTGCATTAATTCGGGGTTCAGTGCGTCGGCAATGAGGACCTCGAGCAGGCGGGCGCGGGTGGTATCGGCACTGTCAAGAACAGCCTCCAGCCGGTCACAGAGGGCCATGAGGGCATCGACTTTCGCCACGATGCGGTGCTGTTCGGCGAGGGGCGGTAGAGGGAGAGGACAGGAACGTAGCTGCGTCATGTTAATTGAGGCGAGATTCGTGGTCTGCTTTGAGGCTTCCTCAAAGAAACGCCTTCCCAGCTTACTGTTGACATACATAACTACCCACTCGGGCAAGGTTTCCGGCGATGGCGGTCGGACGCGGAATATGTGGTTCTGGTGGATACAATTCTCGATTTCATTGCTCCACATAGCTGCGCGCCCAAGTTTGTCCCAGTCGCCCCCCTCAGTCATGAGAATATCACCAGCTCTTAGCCGGTAACGTTCTTGATCAGGACCTCTAACGATGATCCGTTTCACCACCGTGAGATCAAGATGTCCGCGCTGAACATTGGCAACACGTAGGTATGGCAATTCAACTGCCGTATCGGTCGAAACCCTGCTGCCCTTTGTTACACCGCTAACAATAACAAACAGATCGTCGAAAGATGGGAGCTCCCAGCTATCCGGAATATTGAATGGGAGTTCCTCTCGTTTCAATCGAAGAACCGGTTTTCGCTTCTTGAGGCCTTCTTCGGCAAAGGCTTTTTTTTGTGAAACGCTAATCCGCTTCAACAACTCTGACGCTGGTTCGTCGGTTGGGTCCTGACGCACCAGTTTGCCTCGGACGGCGAGGTCGAGGATAGTCTGGCGGAGCGACTTGATCTGGTCCGGGCGCGCGGTGAGGGCGGGGAGCGCGTTCAGGGCGAAGCGGGCGTGGGTGCGGAAGGCCTCGGCGTCCGAATCGTGCGCGGTCAGGCGGGCGAGGCTGGCGGCGGTCAGCCGGTCACGGGTAGCCTCACGCTGTTGCCGAGCCGCCTCCATCTGGTCGAGCAGTGCCATCAGCTCCTCCACCTTCGCCACGATCCGCCGCTGCTCGGCCAAGGGCGGGAGGGGAACTTCGTATTTTCTTAGATTTGCAGACGACAAGTTCGGTTGTGCCGATCCATTGTCGAAGCGACGGAGCATTGTTTGGGCAATGTCGCTATCAAAATATAACGAAAGATAGGGAACGCAGTCGGAGATTACCGGCCTCAGAATTACAAGCGAGGATGCTATCGCGGCGTCGCGATCAAGATCGAAGACGGCATGCTTTCCTAGAGAACCGCGAAGACAATATACCTGATCCCCTTGCCGCAATTTTCCTCCACCTAAGGACGCGAACTTCTCAGCAGTGATAAAGTTCATTTCTTCAAGTGAAATCCGACCATTAACAAGGTGGCCGGCGTTAACAAAAGGGATGCCGTCGTCGACAAGTTGATCGCGTGAAGGATAATTCGAGCTTCTGTCACCGTTTTCGAAGTCCCATAGTTGATCGGCCACGCTCCAAGACCAATTTTGGGGGATGTCGAACAGCCATTCGGTCCGCGACGGTGTTCTAATGCCTTTGGCTTCGCGGAGTTCTCCTGTCTGTATGCGTCCTTTGCGCACAATGCTTGCGTGCTCGAGTAGTTGGTCTGCCGGTTCATCCGCCGGGTCCTGCGGCACCAGCTTGCCCCGCACGGCGAGGTCCAGCACGAAGCGGCGCAGGCGGGCAATGGCGTCGGGTGCCTCTGCCACCTTCTCGTAGAGCGCCAGAAGCCGTTCGGCCTTCATCGCGCCAGCGCCTCCGACAGTATTACCTTCAACTGGTCGCGGAGTGCGGCGACTTCGGCCTCGGCGGCGGTCAGGTCGGCCAGCAGCGCCTCCGGATCGCCATGGTCATCCGCCACGGTATGCGGGTTCTTGATGTCGAGATTGTAGCCGCGCGCCTTCACCTCCTCGGCGCTGACCTTCCAGGCGCGGTCGGATTCCACCCGCCCCTCACGGCGCGGGCCACCCCACCAAGCGGCGCAATCGTCCAGATGCTCCAGCCGGATCGGCCGGGTCATGGAATAGGCCTTCTGTCCCTCTGGTACGCGATGCTCCCAGAACCAGATATCCCTGGTCGGCGTGCCTTTTTCGAAGAACAGCAGGTTGGTGCCGATGGAGGCGTAAGGGCGGAAGACCGAGTTCGGCAGGCGCACGATGGTGTGGAGGTTGCACTCCTCCATCAGCGCCTCCTTCAGCCTGGTCTTCACGCCCTCACCGAACAGCGAGCCATCGGGCAGGACCACCGCCGCGCGCCCGCCGGGCTTCAGCAGGCGAATGATCAGGGCCAGGAACAGGTCGGCGGTTTCGCGTGTGCGGAAATGCTGCGGGAAGTTGCTCTCGATCCCGTCTTCCTCGCGCCCGCCGAAGGGCGGGTTGGTGAGCACTATATCCACCCGCTCATCCTTGCCCCAGGAGATGTAGGGGCGGGCGAGGGTGTTGTCGTGGCGCAGGAAAGACGGGTCCTCGACGCCATGCAGCAGCATGTTGGTGACGGCCAGCATGTGGGGAAGCTGCTTCTTCTCCACCGCGCGGAGACCGGCCTGCAACGCGACTTCGTCCTCGGGGCGCTTCACGTAGTGGTCACGCATATGGCGGATGGCACAGGTCAGGAAACCGCCGGTGCCGCAGGCCGGATCGAACAGCGTCTCGCCCGGCCTGGGGTCGATCATCCGCACCATGAAGGAGGTGACGGCGCGCGGGGTGTAATATTCGCCCGAATTGCCGGCGGATTGCAGATCGTTCAGGATCTGCTCGTAGATGTCGCCGAAATGCTGGCGCTCGGACAGGTTGTTGAAGTCGATCTGGTTGATCTTGTTGACCACCTGCCGCATCAGCTGGCCGGACTTCATGTAGTTATAGGCATCCTCGAACACGTCGCGGACGGTGCGTGCGCGGGGCGTGGCCGGGGGCCGCTCCTTCAGCGTGGGGAAGAGGTCGCCATTGATGAAGGCCAGCAGCTCCTCACCGGTGATGCCCTCCGGATCGGCCGCCCAGGCGCGCCATTGGAGGCGGGCAGGGATGGGTGAGCGGTAGCCCTCCTTCAGCAGTTCGAATTCCTGGTCCTGATCGTCGATGATCTTGAGGAAGAACATCCAACAGAGCTGGCTGATGCGCTGCGCATCGCCATCGACGCCGCTATCCTGGCGCATAATGTCCTGAATGGATTTGACGAGGGTGCGGATGGACATGTTTATTGACCAACCTCAAACAGGATTAGTTCGCTTCGATCAATCATCCACTTCTTGGAATTTTTGTTTCGGTAGCCCGCATAAAGCTGCGAGCGGTTCTTTATTCGAATTGATTTATGTGGATCAGTATCTATAAAACTAAGTCTCTTTGGAGTCTCGAGATGTGCAACAATCCAGTGATATCGAGGGCGGGTTAGCCCGATAATCATGCAGCGAAAATTCGGTCGATCAGCGACAATTTCATCTATGCGATCCCAGTATTCTTTATTTGATGTTGGCGCCTTTCGAATAAATGGATAGCTTATTTGAACTTTGGCGGCGTCCGGTGTTAGTTCTCGGCAAAGTTTGATCATTCGCTTTACGTCACCAAGGGAAGTTCCGTCCCACAGAATTTTTGGCCATCGGCGCTGTGAAATAGCCATGCACGCGGTCTCAAAGAGCTCGCCAGGTCGATGGATCCCACAATGTTCGAAAGCATTCACGATGGCGTAGGGACCGCACAAGCCATCGAGGCTTCCTTGATAATTCGACACTTTCGTTCCCCTTAAATCGCAGCTTCATACAAGGCGTTCTGCATTTCATGCACGGCCTTCTCGAAGCCGGGCTTGCCGCCGAAGGCGCGCACCAGTTCTATCGGCGTGCCGAGGCTTGAGAAAGGGGCGATCCGCAGGACGTTTGCATCGTCGAGGTTCAGCACGCCCTCGTCGGCATATTTTGCCAGCAGCGCATCGAGCACGGCGCGGGCTTGCGGCCCGTATTTCGTGAAGACATCGCGCTTCTTCACATTTTCCGCCCGCTCGCGGCGGGTCAGCGGCTTGGCGTCGAAGGCGACATGGCAGATCAGATCGAAGGGGTCGAGGTCCTTGCCCAGCTCCTCGACGATGGGGTCTAGCGGCAGACCCTCGGCCGCTAATTCGTCCAGAATGGCCCGCTTGCGCTCGCTGGCGTTCCAGCTCCTTAGGAAGTCATCCAGGCTGGCGAAGCGCTTGCGCAGGGCGCGCTTGGTAAAGTCACGCAGGGATTCCGTGACCAGACGGCCACTCTCGTTCAGATATTCGACGCGTTCGGCAATGATGGTGGCGCCGATGCCATCGACATAGATTTTTTTCCTCTGCCCACCTGGGGGCGTTTCCGGCAGACCCGGTTCATCGACAATGGTCTCGCCTTCGCCAGGCACCTCTGGCAGCGGTTCGCCCTCTTCGTCGGTCGGCGGCGCTTCCGGTGGGTCGATTGGCTCGTCTTCCTTCGGCTCGTAGATCTGTACCGGCTCGCCATCGAAATCAGGATCGGCGAAATGGCTGGTCGCGCCCCGAAAATCAATCAGCGTGAAATAGAACTTGCGGGTGTCCTCATGGACGCGGGTGCCGCGGCCGACGATCTGCTTGAACTCGGTCATGGAGCCGACCTCGCGGTCCAACACAATCAGACGGCATGTCTGCGCATCAACGCCGGTCGAGAGCAGCCGCGAGGTGGTTACGATCACCGGCCATGTCGATTCCGGGTCAATGAAGTTGCCGAGCTGGGCCTGTCCCTCGGCATCGTTGCCGGTGATGCGCATGACGTAGCGGGGGTTCTCGGCGACCAGATTGGCATTCTCGTTGACCAGAGCCTGGCGCATGCGCGCCGCATGTTCCTGATCGACGCAGAACACGATGGTCTTCTGGTAGCGGTCGCCGCTTTCCTTCAGAAACTGGGTGACTTTCTGTGCAACCAGCTTCGTGCGATCGTCGATGACCAGCGTGCGGTCAAAATCCTTGGTGTTGTAGATGCGATCCTCAACCTCTTCGCCGTAGCGGTCGAGCTGGCCCATCTCCGGGCGGTAGCCTTGCACATCGCGGTCGATATGGACCTTCACGACCTTGTAGGGCGCCAGGAATCCGTCGCTGATGCCCTGTTTCAGCGAGTAGGAGAATACCGGATCGCCGAAATAAGCGATGTTGGAGACGTACTTCGTCTCCTTCGGCGTGGCGGTCAGGCCGATCTGGGTGGCGGATGAGAAATATTCGAGGATTTCCCGCCAGGCCGAATCCTCGGCGGCACTGCCGCGATGGCATTCGTCGATGACGATGAGGTCGAAGAAGTCCGGCGAGAATTCCCGGTAGAGCTTCTGGCGCTCCTCCGGCCCGGTGATGGCCTGATAGAGGCCGAGATAGACCTCATAGGCGGTATCGATGCGGCGCTTCCTATCCAGCGCGAGTGTCAGCTCCTCGCTGCTGCCATCCTGCCGCTCGATGGTCTTGGCGTTGGTCGAGAGCTTTGCCATGGCGCCACCGAACGGGCGGAAATCGTTCACCATGGTCTGGTCGATCAGCACATTGCGATCCGCCAGGAACAGAATGCGTTTCTTCCGGCCGGCCTTCCACAGGCGCCAGATGATCTGGAAGGCGGTGTAGGTTTTTCCGGTTCCCGTGGCCATGACCAACAGCACGCGGTCTTGTCCCTTGGCGATGGCTTCAATCGCGGTGTTGACGGCGTTAACCTGATAGTAGCGGGGCGTCTTGCCGCTGCCATCGTCGTAATAATCCTGAAGGACGACCTGCTCCGCTTCGGCATCCAGACCTTTCCAAGCGCGATAACGCGCCCACAGATCCGCAGGCGCGGGGAAGACATCCAGAGCCAGGGTCATCTCGCGCGGACTGCTGGCGCGGGTGCGATCATGCAAGACGAAGCCGTCGCCATTCGAGGAGAAGACAAACGGGATATTGAGCGTCTCGGCGTAGCCCAGCGCCTGCTGCATGCCGTCGCCAACGCTATGCGAGTTGTCTTTCGCTTCGATCAGCGCAATCGGGATGTTAGGCTTATAGTAGAGAATGTAGTCGGCGCGCTTGACCCGACCGCGCGTCACCAGCTTGCCACGGACGATGATCCGGCCCCGGGTGAAGCTTACCTCCTCGCGGATCTGCAGCATTTCGTCCCAACCCGCACTGCGAAGCGCCGGCGTGATGAACTTGGTGCAGATGTCGCGTTCCGAGAGGCCCCTCTTGTTCATGCCCGCGCCAGATCTCCCCGCGATTATTCGGCTCCCGCCAATCCGCGAGAGCATCGGCCTGTTGCGCCATTTTTATGGATGATTGTTTACCAAAGCCGCAGATGCAACCGCTAACGGTAATCTGATGCTGATTACGCGCCGAAGGTGGGCTTGGCCTTAGTTAAAGCTTGCCTGGAAGGTCGTTGCGGTCAGCGAGACATGGGCGTCGAGCGGCGGGTAGAGCTCGAAGGCGCGTGGCTCGCGCGCAAAGTTCCAGAGCCGGAACAGGCACCATTCGGAACGCCGCTCATCTGCGACAGCCAGCTCGTTGCGGGTGATGTGAAAGGGCGTGCGCTCCCAGCCATTCGTCGTCTTTACTTCGATCAGGCGCGGACGCCCGTCCTGTGCGAAGCTGGCGATGTCATAGCCGGCACCGTCACCATCTTCCTGCGATACCCAGCGCACCTTTCGGCTCAGATCGCCGCGCCCGGCTGCCTGTAGCGTGGCACGCTCATGCATCAACACCCGTTCCTCGCCAGCTCGACCCAAGGCGCGGTTGCGTTCGTCCCGTCCTGCTACATCAAATTTGCGAGCGATGTGGAGCATCTGCTCCAATTCCTGCGGCGGCGGCTGGTTCGATAGCGTTGGCGCCGACCCCACCCACAGCGATGCTGCCTCGCGGAGCCCCATGGAAGGTTGCGCGTCGGGCAGACGCTCGAGCCAGCCCGGATTGAGCGCCAGCCAGCGGGCCACGGCGTCCGCCAGTGACATCTGGAAATTGAAGGCCGACTTGTAGCCGGGAATCCATGCCTCGCCGAACCCCTTCAGGACGGCGCTGATGTTCTGGTGCTTGAACTCGACGGAGCTTTCGGACCGGCCATTGAGCAGCGGGAGCAACGCCCGGCGATGCTTGGCCTTGCTGTAGGGGCGACCGGCGATATCGTCGGCCAGCATCGCGAAGTAATCCGCGACGATCAGATCGTTCTCTGCGTCCGTCCAGGGCCCGTTCGACATGCGGCCAGGCTAGAGGGGCGGTTCGCTTTTGTCATTAGGGCAAGGGCATTGACTGGTCCTGGGTCGCCTCTTGGCCACTAATGCGCATCACCGCCTTGCGGATTTTCCAGGCCAGCCCCAAAGCCACTCCGGTGAGCGCGCCGATGTTGCGGGCGGTGTCGCCGTACTCGGTCCAGCCTAACACCACGCCGCAGCCTACGGCGCCCGCCAGACCGAGGCTGGCCAGCAGCCGCCCTGACTCAAGGGTGAATATCTCGCAGGCGAAAGCGCGCGCAATTCCAAGCATTCTCGTCAGCCCTCCCAGTTCGCGATGACGTTCATTGTCGTCGAGAAAAGGAAGTAAAATCAAATTACTAGGGGCTTACAATTGGTCGAAGACGCGCGGGGGGCGCTGTTGACATCTCAGTCTATTCGGACCTTCGCCTATATAAGCAGGTTCGATCTGGATGAAGGGTTGGACCGCGTCCCGGGCGCCGATCTATGGGCGCTCATGGCCTTGGCGCAACTGTGATCCCTGTGTGATCCAGTTTTTCGGGCGGGCTTTTGAGTGTAACGTAAGTGCTTGAAAAAATTGGCTGGGGGACCTGGATTCGAACCAGGGTTGACGGAGTCAGAGTCCGTAGTCCTACCGCTAGACGATCCCCCAACCGTGGGGCGGGAAGCCGCGCTTCAAAAGCGCTGCGGTATGCCTCCGCCCGATCAAGAGGGCGCTTCTCTATCATATCGATCCGGTACTGTTAAGCCCTCTCTGCCCTGAATGTGCGAATTTTCGCCAGAAGCTGTCCGGAAGCGGCCCAGGGTCTGGCCCAAGGGGAAAAGGGTGCGGCAGCACGGCGTCTGGACGGGGGGCGGCCGCTCTGTGTACGATGGCCTTTGAAATCCCGCAGGATGGAAAATCATGGCAGGGTTTCACTTTATATGGCGCACGGCCTTGTGCTGCACACCATATATAATACAGATTATACTGATGGAGTGTGGCGGCCCATCGGCTCATGACCAGCCGGATGCCAGTTGAGATAACGGAGTGCGTGTCATCAACAAGCCCTATCGCCCCGAGACTGCCCGGATGCCTGCGGACTTTCCGCCGGCGCCGGACACGCTCGTCCGCGACAGGGCAGAGGCTGATACGTCCCCGCTGCCGTCCAGGGGTGCGCCGGTTTTCGCAGCGCTCGATCTCGGCACCAATAATTGCCGGCTGCTGGTCGCCCGCCCGGCGCGGCGCGAGCGCGGCTGCGAGGGCTTCAAGGTCATCGATGCTTTCTCGCGCGTGGTGCGGCTGGGCGAGGGCGTGTGCTCCAGCGGCCTGCTGTCGCCCGCCGCGATGGACCGCACGGTCGAGGCGCTGCGCATCTGTGCGCAGAAGATGGAGCGCCGGCAGGTGACCTCCTTCCGCGCGGTCGCCACCGAGGCCTGCCGCCGTGCCGCCAACTGCACCGACTTCATGGCGCGGGTGAAGGACGAGACCGGCCTTGACATCGAGATCATCGATACCGAGGAGGAGGCGGCGCTGGCCGTCGCCGGCTGCGTGCCGCTGCTCGACCGCGATACGCCCTATGGGCTGGTCTTCGATATCGGTGGCGGCTCGACCGAAGTGTCCTTCTTCAGGCTGGAGGAGGGCGGCGGGCACGAGCTGCGCAAGATCATCTCCATCCCGCTGGGGGTGGTCAGCCTGGCGGAGCGGTTCGGCTGCCAGGATATCGGCCGCACTGTCTATGAGGCGATGATCGCCGAGGTTGCCCCGCATCTGGAGAAGTTCGAGGCGATCTGCTCCATCGGCCAGCGCATCAAGGCCGGCGAGGTGCAGATGCTGGGCACGTCGGGCACGGTCACCACCCTGGCCGGCATGTCGATGGGCCTCGCGCGCTATGACCGGTCCAAGGTGGACGGCACCTTCCTGGGTTTCGACCAGGTGGAGGAGATGACCACGCGGCTGGTCTCGCTGGATTATGCCGGCCGCGCGGCGCAGCCCTGCATCGGCCATGACCGCGCCGACCTGGTGCTGGCCGGCTGCGCCATCCTGGATGCGATCTGCCGGCGCTGGCCGGTCGGGCGCTTGCGGGTCGGCGACCGCGGCGTGCGCGAGGGCATCCTGTTCGGGTTGCTGCAGAAGCACGAGACCGGCCGCGTACGCCATGCCACCGGGCCGCATTACCGCCGCCTGACGCTTTAGGAATCCATCACCATGTTTTCGGGAGTCTTGTCATGAGTCGCGGCAGCGGCCCATCCGGGCGTCGCGGGCCGGCGGTCCGGGTGAAGACGGCGCGCAAGCGCTCGCATTCCTCCACCCTGTGGCTGCAGCGCCAGCTGAACGACCCCTATGTGGCGGAGGCCAAGCGCCTCGGCTACCGCTCCCGCGCGGCCTTCAAGATCGCCCAGCTGGACGACAAGTTCGGCTTCTTCAAGGGGGCGAAGCGCATCGTCGATCTGGGCGCGGCACCGGGCGGCTGGACCCAGGTGGCGGTGGAGCGCGCGCCGAACGCGACCATCGTGGCGCTGGACATCCTGCCGATGGACGAGATGGGCGGCGTCACCGTGCTGCATATGGACTTCCTGGCTGAGGACGCGCCGGAACGGCTGAAGACGGCGCTGGGTGGCAAGGCCGACCTGGTGCTGTCCGACATGGCGCCGCCGACCACCGGCCATACCAAGACCGACCATCTGCGCATCATGGGGCTGTGCGAGATCGCGCTGGCCTTCGCGGAGGAGGTGCTGGCGCCGGGCGGCACCTTCCTGTGCAAGGTGTTCCAGGGCGGTACTGAAGGCGCGCTGCTGAACCGCATGAAGCTGTGCTTCGCCACGGTGAAGCATGCCAAGCCGCCGGCCAGCCGCTCCGATTCGGCGGAGCTGTATGTCATCGCCAGCGGCTTCCGAGGCGCGCCGGATGAAGATACGGAATAAGAGCAAAGCCCTCTCCCCTTGCGGGAGAGGGGGGGGAGCGTCAGCGAACCGGGTGAGGGGGCGGTTCGGTCCGAGCAATTACCCCTCACCCAGCTTCGCCTAATCTCGGCTTGCACCTCGATAAGGCTGCGCAACCCTCTCCCGCAAGGGGAGAGGGAAAACTCCTCTGAGCATCTTCCAAGCCCTAAAGGGGCAGACGCACAGCGCTCGATCCGCTATATCAGGCGGCATGTCCATGACCACGAATTCCTCCCCCGATTTCCGTCCGGCCACGCCCCGGCCTGCCTATCTCGACACGCTGAATGCCGCACAGCGCCAGGCCGTGGAGACGCTCGACGGGCCGGTCCTCGTGCTGGCCGGTGCGGGTACTGGCAAGACCCGCGTGCTGATCACCCGGCTCGCCCATCTGCTGGTCACCGGCCGGGCGAAGCCGTGGAACATCCTGGCCGTCACCTTCACCAACAAGGCGGCGCGCGAGATGCGCGAGCGCATTGCCGCGATCATCGGCCCGGCGGCGGAGCAGATCTGGCTCGGCACCTTCCACGCCATCTGCGTGCGCATCCTGCGCCGCCATGCCGAGCTGGTGGGGCTGAAGAGCAACTTCACCATTCTGGATGCCGACGATCAGGTGCGGTTGCTGAAGCAGCTGTTGCAGGCCGAGGGCATCGACGACAAGCGCTGGCCGGCCCGCGTGCTGATGGGCACCATCCAGCGCTGGAAGGATCGTGCGCTCAGTCCCGACCGGGTGCCGGCGGAAGACGCGATGGACCTGGCCGGCGGCCGGATCGTGCAGCTCTACCGTCAGTATCAGGAGCGGCTGCTGACGCTGAACGCCGCCGATTTCGGCGATCTGATGCTGCATTGCGTGGAGCTGTTCCAGAAGCACCCGGAGGTACTGGCGGAATATCACGACCGCTTCAAATACATGCTGGTGGACGAGTATCAGGACACCAATGTCGCGCAGTATCTGTGGCTGCGGCTGCTGGCGCAGAAGAACAAGAACATCTGCTGCGTGGGCGATGACGACCAGTCGATCTATGGCTGGCGCGGGGCCGAGGTCGGCAACATCCTGAAGTTCGAGAAGGATTTTCCCGGCGCCGCGGTCATCCGGCTTGAGCAGAATTACCGCTCCACCCCGCATATCCTGGCCGCTGCCGGCGGGCTGATCGCGAAGAATGAGGGGCGTCTCGGCAAGACGCTGTGGACCGAGACGAACGAGGGCGAGAAGGTCCGCGTGCGCGGCGTCTGGGACGGCGAGGAGGAGGCCCGCACCGTCGGCGAGGAGGTGGAGGCGCTGCAGCGCGCCGGCAACTCGCTGTCGGAGATGGCGGTGCTGGTGCGTGCCGGTTTCCAGACCCGCGAGTTCGAGGAACGCTTCGTCACGCTGGGCGTGCCCTACCGGGTGGTCGGCGGGCCGCGCTTCTACGAACGCCTCGAAATCCGCGATGCCATCGCCTATCTGCGCATTATCGCGCAGCCGGACGACGATCTCGCCTTCGAGCGCATCGTGAACACGCCCCGGCGCGGGCTGGGCGATGCCACATTGCAGGCCGCGCACCAGCTGGCGCGCGCGCAGGGCACCTCGCTGATGGCGGCGTGCCGGCAGCTGGTCGGCACCGACGAGCTGAAGCCGAAGCCGCGCAAGTCGCTGTCCGACCTGATCCGCGATTTCGACCGCTGGCGCGCCGAGCTGGCCCATATGCCGCATCCCGACCTCGCCCAGCTGGTGCTGGACGAGAGCGGCTATACCGCCATGTGGCAGGCCGACAAGTCGCCGGAGGCGCCGGGTCGGCTGGAAAACCTGAAGGAGCTGATCCGCGCCATGGAAGAGTTCGAGAGCCTGGCGGGCTTCCTCGAACATATCAGCCTGGTGATGGAGAATGCCGAGGACAGCTCGCTTGACCAGCTCTCGATCATGACGCTGCACAGCGCCAAGGGGCTGGAATTCGACACGGTGTTCCTGCCGGGATGGGAGGAAGGGCTGTTCCCGCACCAGCGCGCGCTGGACGAAAGCGGGGCGCAGGGGCTGGAGGAGGAGCGCCGCCTCGCCTATGTCGGGCTGACGCGGGCGCGCAAACGGGCAGATATCCTCTATGCCGCCAACCGCCGGGTGCATGGGCTGTGGCAGAATTCGCTGCCCTCGCGCTTCGTCTCCGAGCTGCCGGCCGATCATGTCGAGCAGGTGACCGAGGGCGGGCTGTTCGGCGGCACGGCGCGGCAAAGCGAATGGGGGGCGGCCAGCCGGGGCGGGCTCTATGCCTCCAGCCCGCCGCGCGATGGCGGCGGCTATTTCGAGGCGGGACGGCGGTTCCCGCGTCGCGAGCAGCCGACGCTGGAGGGCGTGCCCTACAGCGTGGCGACCAACAAACCGAATGCCGACGGGTTCCAGCGCGGCACCCGCGTGTTCCACCAGAAATTCGGCATGGGCACGGTGCGCGCGGTGGAGGCCGACAAGCTGGAGATCGATTTCGACAAGGCCGGCACCAAGAAGGTGCTGGCGGCCTTCGTGGAGAAGAAATGAGCGAGCAGAAACGCATCGGCGGCTACCGTGTCGAGCTGGAAGTGCCGGCCGAGCTGGCGCTGGATTTCGCCGAGGCCATCGAGCCCTATGTCAGCGCCGTGGCGATGGTGGAGCTGGGCGAGGGCGTGACCTGGAAGGTCGAGGGGTTCGGCGAGAGCCAGCCGGACCGCGCCGCCGTGATCTCCGCCGTGGCACTGACCGCGCTGAGCAATGGCGTGGCGGAGCCGGAGACCCGCATCGAGGTGCTGCCCTGGACCGACTGGCTGAAGGAGAATCGCCGCCGGTTCCCGCCGATCCAGATCGGCCGTTATTTCATTCATGGCTCGCATCATCAGAAGCAGCCGCCTTCCGGCAGCATTCCGCTGCTGATCGACGCGGCCATCGCCTTCGGGTCGGGCGAGCATGCCACTACGCGCGGCTGCCTGATGGCGGCGGGTGCCATGGCGAAGCGCCGGCACCGCCCGTTCCGGGTGCTGGATATGGGCTGCGGCTCGGGGATTCTGGGGGTGGCTGCGGCGAAGAGCTGGCCCTGCAGGGTGCTGCTGTCGGATATCGATCCGCAGGCGCGCGACGTGGCCAGGGAGAATACACGGCTCAATCGCGTGCCGGCGGTGCGTGCGATCTCCGGCCCTGGCTACCGCAACCCGCTGGTGACGCGCAAGGGGCCGTATGACCTGATCTTCGCCAACATCCTGGCGCGGCCGCTGTGCCGCATGGCGAAGGATCTGAAGCGCCATCTGGCGCCGGGCGGCATTGCCGTGCTGTCGGGCCTCACCGCGCGGCAGGAGAAATGGGTGCTGTCCGCGCACCGCGCTCAGCGGCTCTATCTGAAGCGCCGCATCCCGCAGGATGGCTGGCACACGCTGGTGGTGGGGTGAGGGGGCGGCTGCCGCACCTCGTTGTAACAATCTAATTTGTCATTGCCGGGCTTGACCCGGCAATCCAGGGGCCACGTTCTGAGACGCTTCAGGCAGAGCACCGCCCCTGGATGCCCGGATCAAGTCCGGGCATGACAGTTTGAGAGGGAAGCCAGAACATCCAAACGCCGCGCAAAAGAAAACCGGCGGCTCTCAGCGGATCCCAGGGAGGAGAAGGATCGCGAGAGCCGCCGGCCCTGTGAGGCGCGTAGAGGGGGGGATTACGCAGCCTTCGGGGAACGGTTGGTGTTGGCGGCGATGCCGGCCTCGACTTCGCTGTCGAAGGCGATGCTGCGCACCTGGGTGCGATGCAGGCCGATATCCTCCAGCATGCGGTCGTCCAGCGACATCAGCTCCGAATAGGTGCGGTTCTTGCGCTGCCAGTCGAGCAGCGGCTGCACCAGCCACACGGCGCCGCGGGCAATCGCGCGGGCCACGAAGATCGTGCCCTTGCGGACAGCAGCGGCCTGCAGGGAGCGGGCATAGGTGATGTTCGACAGAACGTCGATCTGCGGCATGGTGTAGGTACCATTGTGCGTCGCAGCATTGGCAGTGTTGTTCAGAGCGGTGTTGCTCGACATGGCGGTCATCCTCATCTTCATCATCATGGACGCCTCAGTCGCTCAATCCCGTATGGACCGTGGGCTGGCCGGGCGCTCCGTTAAAATCACGAGACATAGATAATCCTCTTCGCGCCATGCGAAACGCGCATTTCGTGCACCGCAGCAATGACACTGATGCATATCTATTCGTTACCCATGCGTTAACCGGGATGCTTGGTCGGAAAGCCGCAGGAACGCTTGTTTCCGGCGGCGGCACCGCCTAGCTTCAGAGGAAGCAAACCCAACCGCCAGGAACACCATGTCCGCTGTCAGCCCTCTTCACACGCATGGCGCGCCCCATGTAACCCGCCTCGCGGCCCTTCGCGCGGAGCTGGCGCGGCTGGGGCTGCACGGGTTCCTGGTGCCGCGCGCGGATGAGCATCAGGGCGAATATGTACCGACCCGCGCCGAGCGGCTGGCCTGGCTGACCGGCTTCACCGGGTCCGCCGGTAATGCCGTTGTACTGCGCGATCTGGCGGCGGTGTTCGTCGATGGCCGCTACACGCTGCAGGTGGCAACCCAGGTCGATGGCGGGCTGTTCGCCCGCATCCACAGCGCCGACCAGGCACCTTCCGACTGGATCGCGGCCAATCTGCCGGCCGGAGCGAAGCTTGGCTATGACCCCTGGCTGCACACGCCGAACGAGGTCGAGAAGCTGAAGGCGGCGGCGGAGAAGGCAAAGGGCCATCTGGTCGCGGTCGAGGGCAACCCGCTGGACGCGGTCTGGGCCGACCAGCCGGCGCCGCCGGCCACACCCGCCCTGCCGCATGATATCGCGCATGCCGGCGTGGCGTCTGCCGACAAGCGCAGGCAGATCGCCGCCGAGCTGGCCAAGGCCGGCGAGGATGCGGCGGCGCTGACCCTGCCGGAATCTATCGCCTGGCTGCTGAACATCCGGGGCACGGACGTGCCGCACACGCCGCTGCCGCTGTCCTTCGCGATTGTGAAGGCCGATGCCAGCGTCAGCCTGTTCATCGACCCGGCCAAGCTGGGCGAGGCGACGCGCCGCCATCTCGGCAATGAGGTTTCGGTGAGCGCCCCCGACGCTTTCCTGCCGGCGCTGGCGGCGCTGGGGACGGCGGGCAAGATCGTCCGCGCCGATCCGGCGACGGCTCCGGTGGCGGTGTTCGAGCAGTTGCAGCAGGCCGGGGCGAAGCTCGTCCGTGCAGCCGATCCCTGCCTGCTGCCCAAGGCCTGCAAGAACCCGGTGGAGCTGGCGGGCAGCCGGGAGGCGCACCGGCGCGACGGGGCGGCGGTGACGCGCTTCCTCGCCTGGCTGTCGCGCGAGGCGCCGAAGGGCACGGTGGACGAGCTGACCGCCTCCGACCGGCTGGAGGCGTTCCGTGCCGAAAGCGGGCTGCTGCGCGACCTGTCCTTCGACACCATCTCCGGCTCCGGCCCGAACGGCGCCATCGTACATTACCGCGCGACCGAGGCGACCAACCGCGTCATGCAGCCGGGCGAGCTGTATCTGGTCGATAGCGGCGCGCAATATCTGGACGGCACCACCGACATCACCCGCACCATCGCCATCGGCCAGCCCTCGGCGGAAATGCGCGACCGCTTCACCCGCGTGCTGAAGGGCCATATCGCCATCGCCACGGCGCGCTTCCCGAAGGGCACGACCGGCAGCCAGCTCGACGCGCTGGCGCGCCTGTCGCTGTGGCAGGGCGGGCTGGATTACGACCATGGCACTGGCCATGGCGTCGGCAGCTACCTGTCGGTGCATGAGGGGCCGCAGCGTATTTCCAAGGCCGGCAATACGATTGCCCTGCAGCCGGGCATGATCGTGTCCAACGAACCCGGCTATTACAAGACCGGCGCCTATGGCATCCGCATCGAGAATCTGGTGGCGGTCACCGACGCCGCAGAGGTGCCGGGCGGCGAGCGGCCGATGATGGGCTTCGAGACGCTGACCCTGGCCCCCATCGACCGCGCGCTGATCGACCCCGCGCTGCTGACGCCGGAGGAGCGCGCCTGGATGGATCGCTACCACGCCCGCGTGCGCGAGACGCTGGCGCCGCTGCTGGATACCGAGACCAGCACCTGGCTGGAGGACGCCACCCGGCCGCTGTGACGGGCCGAGCTTCCCGCCATGCCCTTCGAGACGCCGGCTTAACGCCGGCTCCTCAGGGCGAGGGGAGTATTGGATAACCGGCGGTGCTTCCTGGTGACCTCATGCTGAGGAGCCTGCGCCATATCGTGGCGCAGGCGTCTCGAAGCATAGGGCCGCCGCTAGGACTAACCCCTCAAGCCGCCGTCTCGTTGCCTTCGATTGCCGGCGCATCGTGATCGTGATGCGGTAGCAGCAGCATCGGCGGCTCGGTGCCTTCGCAGCGGGCTTTCAGCGCGGTGTTCATCGCCTCGAAGCGCTGGCGCAGTGCGGTGAAGGCGCTCTCACCGGCGAAGATGGAGAACAGGCCGCTGACCTCCTCTTCCTGATAGAAGGTGCAGCCCATGGCGCCGCGGCTGATGAGGCGGAACACATGCTCGCGGCGCAGCAGGCCGGGCAGCATGGCGCTGGTGCGCAGCCGCAGTTCGCGCCGCACATCCACCTTCGCCACCCGGAAGCGGACAGTGCGCGTGCGGCCGTTCGGCAGTGTCAGGATCAGCCGCAGCCGGTGGCCGGGCATGGCGACGCCGTCGATCTGCTGGATGGTGGGGTTCCATTCCGCATAGGCGGGGAAATCCATCAGCACGCGCCAGACCTCGCCGGGCGAACAGGCGATATCGATGGATGTCTTGACCTGACGCATGCCCTTCTGTCCCCTTCACCACCGCACCGGTTTCTCCGGCATCGACCCTGCTAAAGTTAAAGCACAACTCGGCCTGATGCGCACCGAAGATCACATCATCGAGATCAGGCGCCGATCAGCTCGAACCAGCCATCCTCGTCCAGCATGGTCACACCCAGCTCCTCGGCCTTTTTTGCCTTGGAACCGGCATCCGCGCCGATCACCACATAGTCGGTCTTCTTCGATACCGATCCAGCGACCTTGGCGCCCAGCGCCTCGGCCCGCGCCTTGGCCTCGTCGCGCGTCACCCGGATCAGCGTGCCGGTGAACACCACAGTCTTGCCCATGATCGGCGACTCGGTGGCGATGCGGCTGACATAGTCCTCGACTGCCACCTGTTCCCGCAGTGCTTCGACCGTCTCGCGGTTGTGATCCTCGGCGAAGAAGGCAATCAGATCCTTCGCCACCGCCGGGCCGATCTGGTCGATATTCACCAGGTCGCGATAGGCTTCGCTCTCGGGGTCGGCGGCGGCCTCAATGGCGGCGATCAGCGCATCGAGCGATCCGTAATGCCGGGCCAGCAGCTTCGCCGTGGCCTGGCCGATCTGCCGGATGCCCAGCGCATAGACGAAGCGCTCCAGCGGGATGGTCCGGCGCTGCTCGATGGCGGCGAACAGCTTCTCGGCCGAGAGCTTGCCCCAGCCCTCGCGGTTGCGCAGCGGCGTCAGCGACTGGCTGTCGCGCGCCTGCAGGGTGAACAGGTCGGCAGGGCTTTTCACCGTACCGTCCGCGAAAAAGGCCTGGATGGATTTCTCGCCCAGCCCTTCGATGTCGAAGGCGTCGCGGCTGACGAAATGGCGCAGCCGTTCCACCGCCTGGGCCGGGCAGGTCAGCCCGCCGACGCAGCGCCGAACCGCCTCGCCCTCGCCGCGCACCGCGTCGCTGCCGCAGGCCGGGCATTTGTCGGGGAAGACGAAAGGCTGCGAGTCCTTTGGCCGCCGGTCGAGCACGACGCTGACGATCTGCGGGATCACGTCGCCGGCGCGCTGCAGGATGACGGTATCGCCCTCGCGCACATCCTTGCGGGCAATCTCGTCCTCATTGTGCAGGGTGGCGCGGCTGACAATGACGCCGCCGACATTCACCGGCTCCAGATGGGCGACCGGCGTCAGCGCGCCGGTGCGGCCGACCTGGATCTCGATCTTCTGCAGGATGGTCTGCGCCTGTTCGGCGGGGAATTTGTGGGCAATGGCCCAGCGCGGCGCACGGCTAACCATTCCGAGCCGCTGCTGCAGGGTGATGGAATCGACCTTATAGACCACGCCGTCGATATCGTAGGGCAGGCTGGCACGCTGGGCGGCGATCTCGGCATGGTAGGCGATAAGCTCATCCGCCGATTCCACCCGGCGCCAGAGCGGGTTGGTGCCGAAGCCCCAGCCCTTCAGCCGCTCCATGAAACCGGATTGCGTCTCGCTCACCGGGTCGCTCAGCTCGCCCCAGCCATAGCCGAAGAAATGCAGCTTGCGCTTCGCGGTGATCGACGGGTCGAGCTGCCGCAGCGATCCGGCCGCCGCATTGCGCGGGTTGGCGAAGATCTTCTCGCCCTTCTCGCCCTGTTCGATGCGCGCCCTCGCGGCCTCGTTCATCGCCAGGAACTCGTCCTTGCGCATATAGACCTCGCCGCGCACCTCCAGCACGTCGGGCGCGTCGCCGGTCAGCGTGTCGGGGATGCCGGCAACGGTGCGCAGATTGGCGGTGATGTCCTCGCCGACCGCGCCATCGCCGCGTGTTGCCCCCTGCACGAAGCGGCCCTTCTCGTAGCGCAGCGAGGCGGACAGACCGTCGATCTTCGGTTCCGCCACCATCGCCACCGGTGCATCGGCGGCCAGCCCCAGGAAGCGCCGCACCCGGCCGACGAAGTCGCGCACATCCTCCTCATCGAAGGCATTGGCCAGCGACAGCATGGGCCGTGCGTGCGTCACCTTGGCGAAGGCGGAGGAGGGGGCGGAGCCAACCTGCAGCGACGGGCTGTCCTCGCGGATCAGCTCCGGGAATTTCGCCTCGATCGCCTGGTTGCGCCGGAACAGCGCATCATAGGCCGCGTCGCTGATCTCCGGCGCGTCTTTCTGGTAATAGAGCGCATTGTGATGGGCGATCTCCCGCGCCAGCCGTTCCAGCTCCTGTGCGGCCTGGTCCAGGGTCAGCCCATCGACCGGCAGGCTGGACGTGTCGGCAGTATCCTCGGTGTCTGTCATGTCAGGCTCTCAGGAGCTGGCCATCAGGCGGTTCGCGGCGGCGCGCGCCTCGTCGGTGATCTGCGCGCCGGACAGCATGCGGGCAATCTCCTCGCGCCGGTCCGGGTCGCTCAGCGGGACGACGGTGGTGGTCGTGCTGTCACGCCCGGCGCGCTTTTCCACGCGCAGATGCTGCCCACCGCGCGCGGCGACCTGCGGCGAATGGGTGACGACCAGCACCTGCAGCCCGTCGCCCAACCGCGCCAGCCGTTCGCCAACGGCATCCGCCGTGGCGCCGCCGACGCCGCTGTCCACCTCATCGAACACCAGGGTCGGGACGGGGGAGACCTGACTCAAGACCACCTTCACCGCCAGCATGAAGCGCGACAGCTCGCCGCCCGAGGCGATCTTGTTGATCGGCCCCGGTGCCTGGCCGGGATTGGTCGCCACCTCGAAGGCGACGCGGTCGATGCCCTGCGGCCCCCATTGCGCCTCCGGCAGTTCCTCGATGCGGGTGGCGAAGCGCGCCTTGTCCAGCTTCAGCGGCGGCAGTTCGGTTCCGACCGCCTTGTCGATGCGGCCGGCGGCCTTGCGCCTTGCCTCGCTCAACCGGCCGGCGGCAGCGGAATAGGCTTCGCGCGCCGCCTTCGTCGCCGTTTCCAGCGCCGCCAGCCTTCCACCGTTGTCGTCGATGGCGGCCAGCCGCTCGGCCAGCCGGTCGCGCAGCGCGGGCAGCGCATCGACCTCGACGCCATGCTTGCGGGCGACATCGCGCAGCGCGTACAGCCGGTCCTCCGCCTTCGTCAGTGCCGCCGGATCGGTTTCCAGTTCGCTGGCGACCGATTGCAGCAGGTGTACGGCCTCCTGCGCCTCCGCCGCCGCGCGGTCGAGCGCGGCCAGCGCAGGATCGAGGATCGGGCCGGCCTTGCCGGCGATCCGGCCAAGCTGGCGCGACGCCCCGGCCAGCCCGGACTCAGCCCCCCGCTCGCCGCTCAGATGCTCCAGCGCCGCCGACATCGCCTCGGCGATCTGCTCGGCATTCATCATCAGGCTGCGCTGCTCGGCCAGCCTTTCCTCCTCGCCGGCTTCGGGGGAGAGCGCGTCCAATTCTTCCACCGCATGGCGCAGGAAGGTCTCGTCGGTGCGGGCCTGTGCCGCGTCCGCCTTCGCCCGGTCCAGCGCCTCGGCGGCCTGACGCCAGCCGGCATGGGCGGTGGCGGTATCGCGCAGCAGCGCTGCATGGTTGCCGAAGGCGTCCAGCGCCTCGCGGTGGGTGGCGGGGTCCAGCAGGCCGCGATCATCGAACTGGCCGTGGATTTCCACCAGCAGGTCGCCCAGTCGCCGCAGCAGGCCGACGCTGGCCGGCTGGTCGTTCACGAAGGCGCGGCTGCGACCATCGGCGGCCAGAACGCGGCGCAGGATCAGCGGCGCCTCTGCCTCCAACCCCTGTTCGTCGAGGACGGCGAAGGCGGGATGAGTTTCCGTCACCTCGAAGCAGGCGGTGACGCTGGCCTGGTCCGCCCCGTGGCGCACCAGCCCGCTGTCGCCGCGTGCCCCCAGCGCCAGCCCCAGCGCGTCCAGCAGGATCGACTTGCCGGCGCCAGTCTCGCCGGTCAGCACCGACAGGCCGGCCCGGAAATCGAGGTCCAGCCGGTCGATCAGCACGACATCGCGGATGGCGAGGCTGGTCAGCATGCGGGCGTCAGAAGATGTTGCGCAGCCGGCCGAACCAGCCCTTGCTCTCCCGGTTCTCGGCACCGGGACCACCGGCCAGGTTGGCATAGCTGTCCTGGTACCATTCGCTGCCGGGGAAATTGTGCCCCAGCACGGCGGCCGCCTTCTTCGCCTCCTCGGTCAGGCCGAGCGAGTAATAGGCCTCGGTCAGGCGGTGCAGAGCCTCGGGGACGTGCGTGGTGGTCTGGTATTCATCGACCACCTTGCGGAACCGGTTGATCGCCGCGAGGTAATGGCCGCGCGTCAGGTAATAGCGCCCGATCTCCATTTCCTTGCCGGCGAGATGGTCGTTGGCGAGGTCGATCTTCAGCCGGGCGTCGCGGGCATATTTGCTGTCCGGGAAGCGGCGCACCACCTCGTCGAAGGCGTCCAGCGCCTGCCGTGTCGTGCGCTGGTCGCGACCGACATCGACGATCTGCTCGTAATAGCTCAGCGCCTTCAGATAGTAGGCATAGGCGACGTCTGGGCTGGCCGGATGCAGGTCGATGAAGCGCTCCAGCGCGATCACCGCATCGTCATACTTGTTCTGCTGATAGTAGGAATAGGCCGCCATCAGCTGCGCCTTGGTTGCCCAGCTGGAGTAGGGGTGCTGGCGCTCCACCTCCTCGAACAGCGGCGCGGCCTGGAAATAGTCGCGCGCCAGCAGCGAATCCATCGCCTCGTTGTAGATGGTCTCGGCCGGCCGCTCGACATAGGGCTTTTCTTCCTTGTCGGAACAGGCGGCGAGCAGCACGAGGGCGAGGCAGCCGGCAAACCGGGAGGCGCGTAGGAATGACGTCATGATGTCCGGACACGGGTTGCGGTCTATCGGGCCGCGACACACGCGGCACGCCACACTATAGCCCGGCTGGGCAGTGCGCCACAACGATAGCGCGGACTGAAACCGGAAAGTCAGCGAGATAAGAGGCGTTATATTCCGTGCGTGTCATGCCCGGACTTGATCCGGGCATCCAGGGGCGGTGCCCTGCCTAAAACGTCTCAGAACGTGGCCCCTGGATTGCCGGGTCAAGCCCGGCAATGACAAAAGCAATTTGGTGAAATTGTGATTACGCGGAGAGGGCCAGGGCCGGTGCCAGGCCGGCGCTGCCGTCAAGCGTCACCATCTCCCAGGCATCGGCATCGGCGAACAGCGTGCGCAGCAGGCGGTTGTTGAAGGCGTGGCCGGTCTTGCGGCCGCGGAAGCGGCCCAGGATCGGCGCGCCGGCCAGATACAGGTCGCCGACGCAGTCCAGCACCTTGTGGCGCACGAACTCGTCGTCGAAGCGCAGCCCGCCTTCGTTCAGGATACGGTCGCCATCGACCACCACGGCATTGTCCAGCGAGCCGCCCCGGCCGAGGCCGGCCTTGCGCATCGCCTCCACCTCATGGGCGAAGCCGAAGGTACGCGCGCGGCTGATGTCGCTCTTGAACACGCCGTTCAGGGCCGGCCCGCGATAGGTCTGGCGGGCGATGGCCTTGCTGTCGAAATCGATCTCCAGCTCGATGGAGAAGTCGGTGTCCGGCTCCAGCCGGGCCCAGACATCGCCCTCGCGCACCTCGACGGCCTTCAGCACGCGGATGACGCGGCGCGGCGCTTCCTGCAGGCTGATTCCGGCATTCTCGATCAGCGAGACGAAGGGGTGGGCGCTGCCGTCCATGATCGGCACTTCCGGGCCGCCGACCTCGACGATGGCATTGTCGATGCCGCAGCCGGCCAGCGCCGCCATCAGATGCTCGACGGTGGAGATGGTGGTGCCGTCCTTGTTGCCCAGCAGCGTGCATAGGCGGGTATCGACGACATTGGCGTAATGCGCGGGAATCGTCGCTTCGCCCCGGCTGACGTCGGTGCGGCGGAAGACGATGCCGGTATCGGGGGCGGCGGGCAGCAGGCTCAGTACCACCTCGGCACCGGAATGCAGGCCGACGCCAACGCAGGAAACCGGATTGCGCAGGGTCCGCTGGAGCTGCACGGTACGGGCGCGCTCGCTGAAGGGACGGGAGTCCCCCCGGGCGTCTCCGTGCATGTGAGCGGAGCCGCGAACCTGATCCATGAGTGCCGTGTCGATGCGCATGGGCGCGAAGGCCTTTCGTCCGTGCAGTAAGATAGACTGTCTATTAAGAACTTTTATCAGTCCCGGACGGTTGCCTCAAATCACCTTTTGTAACGAATTGTTACGAGAAAATTGTTTTCTTCCAAAATCTTGGCAGTGGTTTTGGCATTTGTAAAACGGTCCGTCCGGGCGAGGCGGAGTCTCGCCCGGACGGGTGCCGTTCAACGCTGGGAACCGGTGTACCGGGCAGGGTTGCCCGGCACCCGGCTTAGTTGGCCTGGCGACGCAGGAAAGCCGGGATTTCCAGCATGTCCTCGTCAGCCTGCGAGCTGCGCAGGCGGTCAGCGGAATCGAGCCCGCCCAGGCGCGGCTGTGTGGCCGGCGCGGCCGGCGGCAGCGGAGCGGAGGCACGCGGCGCGGCGGCTGCCGGCATCGCGGG
>NZ_AMRL01000038.1 GCF_000299935.1 Oceanibaculum indicum P24
GGCGGGCCGCAGCGCCTCGGCGATCAGCCGGTCGCGGGCGGATGGTGCGGCTTCCGTCCAGCCGGCGACATCCTGCCGTTCGACGCCCAGATGGCGCAGCAACCGGGCGAGGTTGAATTGCGGGTGGCTTTCGTCGCCCTCGATCTCGCGCCAGGTGGCCTCGTCGCTCAGCCGGTCGAGGCCGGGCAGCACCACCATGCCCTGCGGCAGGCCTGCGACCACCGCCAGCAGATCACGAGTGGCCGGGATGCTGCCGGTGGTACCGGCGGCGATCACCGGAAAGTCCGGCGGGCTGGCGCGCCACAGCGCGCCCTGCGCCGTCAGCAGCGCATCGCGCCGCGCCGCCGGGTCCAGCGCGCCATGTTCCGCCAGCACTTGCGGCCAGGCTTCGGTGACGATGCGCAGGAAATCCAGCGTGATCTGCCAGTGCCGGGCATACTCCGCCGGCACCAGCCCGGCGAGGTCGTCGAACGACAGGCGCTCGGTCTGTACTTGATCCAGCAGCCGGGCCAGTTCAGCCGCCAGCCTTATCGCCTGGTCCGGGCGGCGCGGCCCATCCTCCAGCCGTTCGCCCAGCTTCAGGATCAGCCGCGAGAGCAGCAATTGCCGCCGCAGTGTCGGGATCGCTGGCGCGATGTCCGCGGCGGCACTCCCCGGCGCCTCCGCTTCGCCATGCAGCTCGATCTCGTCGGCATCCAGATCGCCCAGCGGCATCATGCGCGGCAGCAGCAGCGGCCTGCCGTCGGACAGCCTGAGGAAGGCCTCGCGCAGGGACCGGCCGCCGCGCCGGGTCGGCACCAGGATCAGCATGCGCGACAGGGCCAGCGGGTCGCCGCCGGCCCGCGCCATCAGCCCGGCGGCCAGCGCGTCGGCGAAACCGCCACCGGCAGGAATGGAGAAGACGGAAGGTGAGGCCCCCGTCATCACACCATTTTCAGCGTATGGCCGGCGAGGAAGGCTTCCTCGGTGGCTGGAATGTCTTCCGGGGTGCTGACATGGTACCACATGCCGTCATGCACCATGCCGTGCAGTCGCCCGGCCTCCGCCGCCTTGTCGTAGAGCAGGTTCAGCGAGAACGGGCCCTCCGGCGCGCCCTCGAACAGGCGCGGATGCAGCATCTGCACCCCCATATAGGCGAAGGGCACAACCTCCTGCTCCTTGCGGCGGCGGATGCCGGTGTCGGGATGCAGGTAGAAATCGCCGGGGCCGCGATAGCCCAGCGCGCCATGGGTCGGGAACAGCATCAGCAGCGCGTCCATGCGCTCATCGTCCCAGAGTTCGGCCAGCCTTGCCAGCGCTGAGGACAGGCCGTTCAGCCACAGGCTGTCGCCATTGGCGACGATGAAGGGCGCGTCGCTGAAATGCGGCAGGGCGCGTTTCACGCCGCCGCCGGTATCCAGCAGTTCCGCCTCGCGGGAAATCTCGATGCGCGGGGTCTGGCGCTTTGCCAGATGCGATTCCAGCACCTCGGCCTGCCACCAGCTGTTCACCACGACAGTTTCGATGCCGGCTTCCTCCATCCGATCCAGCGCGTAGTCGATCAGCGGCTTGCCGGCGACCTCCACCAGCGGCTTCGGCAGGGTCTCGGTGATCGGCCGCATCCGGCGGCCCTCGCCGGCGGCCAGGATCATCGCGGTCTTCGGCGTCTTCATGCCGGTGTCTCCGGTGTCGTGCGGATGTCGGGCGGGATCGCGGCATCGAGCCAGGCGGCGAGCGGCGCCAGCGCCGGATGGTCGAGATCGCGGGCGATCAGCCGCCACAGGCGGGGAATGTGAGTGAGGTAGCGATGCTTGCCGTCGCGCCGCGACAGCCGGGTGAAGATACCGACGATCTTCATGCTGCGCTGCGCCCCCATGATCCGGCAGGACAGGTCCAGCGCCGCCGGGTAGATCTCCGGGAAGGCGGCGGCGTAGCGCGCCAGCATCGCGGCGGCAAGTGCGGGCGCCACGTCGCGCCGGGCATCCTCCAGCAGCGAGACCAGGTCGTAGGTCACCGGCCCGATCACCGCGTCCTGGAAGTCGAGCAGCCCCAGCCCCTGCGGCCCGCCGCCCGGCTGTGTGCCCGGCAGCAGCATGAGGTTATCGACATGGTAGTCGCGTAGCACCAGCGTCTGCGGCACCTGCCGGGCCTGCGCCAGCAGCGGCGTCAGCGCCCCTGTCAGGCCGGCGCGGGCTGTCTCGATATCTGCGCCAGGGGCAACCGCCGGCAGGTACCAGTCGGTCAGCAAATGCGCTTCGCGCAGGAACAGCGCATCGTCATAGGCGGGCAGGGGGATGGATGCTGCGTCGGCATGGCGATGCAGCCCGATCAGCAGGTCCAGCGCGTCGCGATAGAGCGGCTGCTCCGGCGTGCCGGCCGCCAGCGCACGGGTGAAGGTGGTATCGCCGAAATCCTCAAGCAGCAGCAGGCCGGCCTGTTCGTCGCGGGCCAGGATGCGCGGCGCGCGCTGGCCGAGGCGCAGCAGATGTTCGGCCACGGCTATGAAGGGGCGGACATCCTCCACCGGCGGTGGCGCGTCCATCAGCATCGCGGTTTCCGACCCGCGCGTGAGCCTTGCATAGCGTCGGAAGGAGGCATCGCCCGGCAGCCACAAGAAGGCGGCATCCTGCCAGCCGGCGCGGGCGAGAAAGCCTGATATCAGGTCGGCCCGGGAAATGTCCTGAACAGAAGTCACAGGCTCAGTCCTTTCAGCCGTTCCGGCCAGTCGCTGCCGCCGGAGAGCGTGGCGCGCCTTCCCTCTGCGACATGCGACAAAGCGATCTCCAGCCGGCGGGCAGGCAGGTAGGGGCCCAGCCGTTCCGGCCATTCGATCAGCGAGACGGCGTCGGCGAAGGCATCCTCGATGCCCAACTCGAAGGCCTCCTCCGGGTCTTCCAGCCGGTACAGGTCGAAATGCCAGAGCGACAGCGGCACCGCCCCATCCTCATAGGTCTGGACCAGCGTGAAGGTCGGGCTGGGTACCTCGGTATTCCCGCCGAACAGGGCGCGGATCAGGCCGCGCGCCAACTCCGTCTTGCCGGCGCCCAGATCGCCCAGTAGCGCCACCACGTCGCCGGTCTTCAGGCGAGGTGCCAGGGCGGCGCCCAGCGCCTGCGTCGCCGCAGCATCGGGCAAGTCGAACCGGGCGATGAGGGGGGCGGTATCGGGCACGCTTCTGTGGGTCCCTGCGACACGGATCATCGGTTCCGGTTGTAGCGATGCGGGACTCGATAGGCAACGGCGCGATATGCCCCTTATCCGCCCGGGGTTGATATGCCGGGCGGCCCCGGCCATCTTTAGCGCCGCATTCCCGTGAGCAAAGATTCGAACGCCATGAGCACTCCTCACAAGACCGATGTTGTCATCATCGGCGCCGGGCCGGTCGGCCTTTTCGCCGTTTTCCAATGCGGCATGCTGGGGTTCCGCTGCCATGTCGTGGACTCGCTGGGCGAGGTTGGCGGGCAATGCGTGGCGCTCTACCCCGAAAAGCCGATCTACGACATTCCGGGATACCCCACCATCGACGCGGCGGACCTGATCGTGAAGCTGGAGCAGCAGGCTGCACCCTTCGCGCCGGTCTTCCATCTGGGCGAGGAGGCGACAGGCCTGAAGCGGCTGCCCGATGGCGGCTGGCGGCTGACCACCTCCGCCGGGACGGTGATCGAGGCGGGCGCTGTCATCATCGCGGCGGGCGCGGGCGCTTTCGGGCCGAACCGGCCGCCGATTCCCGGCATCGAGGTCTATGAGGGCCGTTCGGTGCATTACATGGTGAAGCGGCGCGAGGATTTCCGCGGCAAGCGTGTGGTCATCGCCGGCGGCGGTGATTCCGCCGTGGACTGGGCGCTGTCGCTGTCCGATATCGCGAAGGTCATGGTGGTGCACCGGCGGCCGAAATTCCGTGCCGCCTTCGAGAATGTCTGCCGGCTGGAGCAGCTGCATGCCGAGGGCGTGCTGGAGCTGGTCGTACCCTATCAGCTGCAGGGGCTGGAAGGGGCGGACGGGCAGCTCACGGCGGTCAATGTCGCCACGCTGGAAGGCACGGTGCGGCGGCTGGAGGCGGACGCGCTGCTGGCCTTCTTCGGCCTGTCCACCGATCTGGGGCCGATCGCGCAATGGCACCTTGAACTGGAGCGGAACCACCTTGTCGTCGATCCGGCCAGCATGGCGACCAGCCAGCCCGGTATCTTCGCCATCGGCGATGTGAATGCCTATCCCGGCAAGCTGAAGCTGATCCTGACCGGCTTTGCCGAGGCAGCGCTGGCGGCGCATGCCATCCACCCGATCCTGCGTCCCGACACGGCGCTGCATTTCGAATATTCGACGACGCGCGGTGTGCCCGGGGGCGCGCCAGGGGGCGTTCCCGCCTAACCGGCGGACTGCCCCTGCGGCAGCGGCTTGTCGCCGGGCAGGCGGACGGTGACCACCGTGCCCTGATCAACCTCGGAGGTCAGGCCGATCTGGCCGCCATGCAGTTCGATCAGGCTTTTCACCAGCGACAGGCCGAGCCCCGCGCCAGTGTCGCGCTGGTTCCGGCCGCGCTCGAACTTGCCGAACACGCGCTCCTGGTCTCGGGCGGCGATACCGACGCCGGTGTCGGTGACGGAGAGCAGCAGCGCATCCTCCTCGCGCCGCGCCTCGATCCGCACACTGCCCCCGGCCGGCGTGAATTTCTGCGCATTGCTGACGATGTTGAACATGGCCTGCTTCAGCCGCCGCCCGTCGGCCCGCACGGTGCCGATGCCGTCCGGGCAATCCAGCGCCATCTGCACGCCACGCGTGCGTGCGGCCTCGGTGCTGAGCGTCATCAGCGAGTCCAGCATCTCACGGACATCGACCTCCTCCAGCTCCAGCGTCATGTAGCCGGCCTCGATGCTGGCGAGATCGAGAATGTCGTTCACCAGCGAGATCAGCCGCTGCGATGAGGACAGGATGGCCTGGCTGTATTCGCGCTGGCGGTCGTTCAGCGGCCCGAAATAGCCCTGGTCGAGGATTTCCGAGAAGCCGACGATGGCGTTCAGCGGCGTGCGCAGCTCGTAGGAGACATTGGCGACAAACTCGTTCTTCAGCCGGTCAGCCTCTTCCAGCGCCTCGTTGCGTTCCAGCAGGGCGCGTTCGACGCGGTAGGAATCGGTCACGTCGAGGTAGGAGAACAGCGTCGCCCCGTCAGGCAGCGGCACATGGGCATAGTCGATGGCCGTGCCGTCCGCCCGGATCAGCCGCTCGGTCCAGCTGCGCCGCTCGCCCAGCCGTTCGATTTCCCGGCCCCTGTAGGCCTCCCAGGACTCGAAGCTGTGCAGCGGCCGGGTCATTTCCAGGAAATCGGCATAATGCGGCTGCTGGTCCAGCTGATCGGCCGGCAGCTGCCAGATCCGGGCATAGGCCGGGTTCCACAGTTTCAGCCGGGCATCACCGCCATAGACGGCAATGCCTTCGTAGAGATTGTCCAGCGTCTCGCGCTGGACGGCGTTCAGCGTGTTGAAGTTGCGTTCCAGCGCCAGCCGGTCGGTCACATCCTCGTCGGCGAACACCAGCCCGCCGAACGGGTGCGGCGCGGTCACCCGCCGGATGGTGCGCTCGTCCGGCAGGTGCAGCAGCTCCTCCTCGGGGTCGAGCAGCGAGGTGATGCGGCGTTCGATGGCGCGCACCATGGCCTTGAAGTCGGTCACTTCCGGCAGCCAGCGGCGCTCTCGCAGCGCGTCCATCACCTCGGCGATGGAGGGCTCGCCGGACAGAAAGCGCTCTTCCAGCCCCCACAGGCTGGCATAGGCGGCATTGAAGAATTTCAGCCGCTTGTCGGGGCCGAAGATGCTGATCGCGACCTGCAGGTTCTCCAGCACCGCGTCATGGGCGGCGATGTGGCGCTCCAGCTCGGACTGGGCATTGTCCAGCGCGCTTGCGTCGGTCAGGTAGCCAGCGCTGCCAGCGCCGTCCTCGCGCGGCAATTCGCTGAATTCCAGAAGGGCGCGCTGCTCCCCGGTGGCAACATAGCGGCTGGCCGATTGCGGGTGCCCGCTGCGGATCGCCCGGCGCACCAGATCGGCGCCGGTATCGCTTGCCGACGGGCCGCCGATTTCCAGATCCTCGCCGCCGCCGGAGGCTTCCTGCAGCGTGCGATAGGCAGGATTGGCCCAGACGATGCGTCCCGCCGCATCGCGCCGCCAGAGCGGGATCGGTACGGCCTCGGCGACAGCGGCCACATTGGCGGCGTCCCGCAGGCCGGACAGCGTCCGGTGCAGCCGGAAATACCGCCAGCCCAGCAGCAGCAAGGCCAGCAGAAGAATGCCGGCTATGAACCATGGCAACAGGGTCATGCCGGCACTCTAAAGGATGTTCCGGGCTTAGGGAATCGCCCGCGGATGGCGGTACCGCATGGATTTATGCGGCGGCGCGCACGCCGGCGGCGCGGACCTTCTCCGGCACATGGCTTTCGAACTGCTTGAAATTGGCCTCGAAGCGACCGCGCAGATCGTGCGCTGTGCTGTCATAGGCCCCCTTGTCCGCCCAGGTCTGGCGCGGGTCGAGCACGTCCGTCGGCACGTCCGGGCAGTTTTCCGGCACCAGCAGGCCGAAATTCGGGTCCTGCCGCACGCCGGCCTGGGCCAGCGTGCCGTTCAGCGCGGCCGCCACCATGGCGCGGGTATAGGCGATCTTCATGCGCTCGCCGACGCCCGCTTTGCCACCGCTCCAGCCGGTGTTCACCAGCCAGCATTTGGCGCCGTGCTTGGCGATGCGGTCGCGCAGCATCTCGGCATAGATAATCGGGTGGCGCGGCATGAAGGGCGCGCCGAAGCAGGTGGAGAAGGTGGCCTGCGGCTCGCTGCCCAGCCCCTTCTCGGTGCCGGCGACGCGCGCGGTGTAGCCGGACAGGAAGTGATACATCGCCTGTTCCGGCGTCAGCTGGCTGATCGGCGGCAGCACGCCGAAGGCATCAGCGGTCAGCATGACCACATTGTCGGGATGTCCGCCGGTGCCGTCCAGGCTCATGTTCGGGATGAACTCGATGGGGTAGGAGGCGCGGGTATTCTCGGTCAGGCTGGCATCGTTCAGGTCGAGATGCCGGGTTTCCGGATCGAACACCACATTCTCCAGAATGGTGCCGAAACGCTCCGTGGTGGCGTAGATCTCCGGCTCCGCCTCGCGCGACAGGCGGATCACCTTGGCGTAGCAGCCGCCCTCGAAATTGAACACGCCATTGTCCGACCAGCCATGCTCGTCATCGCCGATCAGCGTCCGAGTGGAATCCGCCGACAGGGTGGTCTTGCCCGTGCCCGACAGGCCGAAGAAGATCGCCACATCACCGCGCTGGCCGATATTGGCCGAACAATGCATCGGCAGCACGCCGCGCGCCGGCAGCAGGTAGTTCAGCAGGGTGAAGACCGACTTCTTGATCTCGCCGGCGTAGGAGGTGCCGCCGATCAGCACGATCCGCTTCGCCATATCGACCAGGATGAAGGTCTCCGAGGCAAGGCCGTCGGCAGCGCCGCGGCCCATCAGGTTCGGCACGTTCATGATGGTGAATTGCGGCTCGAAATGGGCCAGCTCCTCGCGCTTCGGCTGGATGAACATGTTGCGCGCGAACAGATTGTGCCAGGCCGTCTCGGTGATCACCCGGACCGGCAGCCGGTAGGCTGGATCGGCCCCGGCGAAGCAATCCTGCACGAACACCTCGCGGTTCTGCAGATAGGCCAGCGCCCGGCCCAGCATTATGTCGAAGCGCTCCTGGTCGATGGGCTTGTTCACCTCGCCCCAGTTGATATCGCCGCGCGAGCCCGGCTCATCGACGAAGAACTTGTCCTTGGGGGCGCGACCGGTGTGCTTGCCGGTGTTGGTGATCAGCGCGCCGCCTGCCCCCAGCACGGCCTCGCCGCGCCGGATCGCCGCTTCGTAGAGCGCGGCCGTCGCAAGGTTCCAGTGGGCGGCCTTCAGGTTCAAGAGGCCATGGGTGTCGAGGCCATGCTTGCTGGCCGGGGTGCCGGTGATCTGCACGGTGGGTTTCCTCCGGTTATTTTTATCGCGTGACCTTTAACGGTCATCGCTTATGGGCATTTCATGAGAGATAGCGGTGCCGCGCATCGGCTGGCAACCATATTGTATGCAGCCGCTGATATATGCCCGCTCAGGTAGCGCGCGCCCGCTTCACCAGCCGCACCAATGCCGCGCGGGCGCGTTCCGCATCGCTGGGCGCGTTTTCGCCGAAAGCCGCGTAATCCAGTCGGGCGATGGCGCCACTGCGCCTGAGGTCGATGCCTTCCGGGTCGATGCCGGTCATCCCCCAGCCTGTACCATCGAGGCCGAGCAGCTTGGCTGCATAGAGGTCCAGCGCGTCGGCATGGTCCTCGTTCGTGTGCGCGACGATCTCCGCCTCGGCGGCCGCGAGGGCGGCGTGCGGCGCGGCATCGAACAGCAGTTCGTCCGCCTCGATCCAGTGGATGCGGCCGAATCCGGCGACCAGATGGGCGCGCTCGACATTCATGCGGTAGAGGTTGAAATCCTTGAACCCGGCATAGAAGGCGGCCGAGGGGTGGCGGGCGACATAGCGCGCCAGCAGGGCATCGTCCGCCAGCGGCGTGACGTGCCCCTGCAAGGTGACGCGCGCGCCGGTCAGCGGTTCGTCGAGGCCGGCGGTGCCATCGATCAGCAGCGAGGCGCGCGGGTCGGCCTTCAGATTCTTGGTATGGTCCGCCAGGTCGGAGAGCAGCAACAGGGGGCGGGCCGCATGGTCCGTCGCCAGCAGCACCAGCGAGGCATAGGGCCAGCCTTCCGCCCCGGTCAGCGCGGTCCCAAGGACGGCGCGGTCACAGGACCGCACCAGCCGCCGGGCGGTATCGCCCGGCGTTTCGGTCGTGTTGTCAGTGGGTGTGGGCCTTGCCATGGCCCGCCTTGCTGCCATCGGCGCCGATCGGCATCACCTCGGCCGTCACCTTCACCTTGCCGGCATTGCTGTAGGTCAGCACCAGCTCGAACGTCTCGCCGGGGACCAGCTGTTTCTTCAGGCCCATCAGCATGATGTGCAGGCCGCCCGGCTGGAAGACGACCGGCGTGCCCGGCTCGACATCCACGCCACCCTCGACCTGGCGCATGCGCATCACGCCGTTTTCCATCAGGTGGGTATGGATCTCGACGCGCGCAGCCACATCGGAGGCAGCATCGATCAGCCGGTCCGCCTTCGCCGTGTCGTTGGTCAGGGTCATGTAAGCGGCACCGTTCTTGGCGCCGGGCGGGGTCGCGCGCGCCCAGACATTGGTGGCTTCGACATGCTTGTCATGGGCAACCGCCACCGGCGCGGCCGCGATCAGGGCGAGGGCGAAAATCATAAAACCGGGAAGGAAACGCATGGGGCACCTTTGAGCGTGTTGTCGTCAGCTATTGAGCAAGATTGCCGAAAGCTCTCATCCCGGCAATCGGTCAAAGCGCCGCATCGGGGAAGGTTTATTTAAAATGCCTTCTGGTAACTTTATGCGGCATTGCCTAAATCCGGTCATTATTATTGCGCAAAAGGCAGGACGCCGGACCGCTATCCCAGTATGGTTTGGCTCAATGCAGTTCGTACCGGAATGGTCCGGTTCACGCGTGACCTTGGCAGCGCGCATCGAATAGGGGAATACGACAGTGGCTCAAACGATTGCCCTGGTCGATGACGACCAGAATATCCTGACGTCGGTCCAGATGTCCCTGGAGGCCGAGGGGTTTGACGTACGCACCTATGCGGATGGCGAGGAGGCGTTGCTGGGTATCAGCCAGCGCCCGGTCGATCTTGCCGTTCTCGACATCAAGATGCCCCGCATGGATGGCATGGAACTGCTGTCCAAGCTGCGCAAGAAGACGGCGATGCCGGTCATCTTCCTGACCTCGAAGGATGACGAGGTGGATGAGGTGCTGGGCCTGCGCATGGGGGCCGACGACTACATCACCAAGCCGTTCTCGCAGCGCCTGCTGATCGAGCGCATCCGCGCCCTGCTGCGTCGCCAGGAGCTGGCGCAGGATACCGGCGAGCAGAGCAAGGAGAATGTGATCGTGCGCGGCGAGCTGGTGCTCGACCCGCGCCGCCACATGTGCACCTGGAAGGGCGACCCGGTCAATCTGACGGTGACGGAGTTCCTGATCCTGAAGGCGCTGTCGCAGCGCCCCGGCCATGTGAAGAGCCGCGATCAGCTGATGGACGCGGCCTATGGCGAATCGATCTATGTCGATGACCGCACCATCGACAGCCACATCAAGCGGCTGCGCAAGAAGTTCAAGGTCGTGGACGACGATTTCCAGGAGATCGAGACGCTGTATGGCGTTGGCTACCGGTACCGTGAAGGCTGAAGTCCCGGAGATGCGGGCCGGTAGTAGGGCGGCAGGCGGAACAGGCCGATGACGACACAGGCAGCGGCGAATGAGGTGCCGGAGGAAAAGGCGCAGCAGGAGCAGATAGCCTCGCGGCGGCCCGGCACAGATGACCTGTCGGTCGCGGAGGTGGCGACGCGGCTGCGCCGCCGCCGGAAATGGCTGGTCTCGCCGCTGACCCTGCGCATCATGGCGATCAACCTGCTGGCCCTGGCGATGCTGGTGGGCGGCGTGCTCTATGTGGATGAATATCGCCGCAGCCTGATCGTCGCCGAATTGCAGAATATGCGGCTGCAGGCCGAGCTGCTGGCCGGCGCGCTGGGCGCCAGCATCGTGCAGAATGTCGGTGACGATTCTGTCGTCATGTCGCCCGATCTGGCGCGCCAGCTGGTGCGGCGGTTCGAGCCGCCGCCCGGCGTTCGCATCCGCGTCTTCCTGCCGACCGGCGAGATGGCGGCCGACAGCCGGATGCTGCGCGGGCCTTATGGTGTGGTGCAGATCGAGCCGCTGCCGCCGATTGGCGCGCGTCCCAGCCTGGGCGAGCAGGCGCTGAACGCGGTGTATGACTGGATCGTCGGCTGGCTGCCGTCGGACGAGCGGCTGCCGCCCTATCTGGAAGCGCCGCTGCAGACCGCCCCGGACTATCCGGAGGTGGTGGAGGCGCTGCAGGGCGAGGCCGCCTATGCCCGCCGCCGCCTGCCCGATGGGCGCATGCACCTGTCGGTGGCGGTGCCGGTGCAGAGCTATCGCCAGGTGCTTGGCGCGCTGGTCATCAGCGGTACCGACAAGGGCATTGAAGAGAACATCCGGGCGGTCCGGCTGGACATCATGAAGGTGTTCGCGCTGGTGTTCGCCGTGACGGCCCTCTTGTCCTTCTATCTGGCGCGCACCATCACGCGGCCCATCGAGCGGCTGGCGGCTGCGGCCGAACGGCTGCGGCTCGGCATGAACCGGCAGCACAAGATCCCGGACTTCCGCAAGCGCCGTGACGAGATCGGCGAGCTGTCCGGCACGCTGATCGCCATGACCGACGCGCTGTGGCAGCGGCTGGACGCCATCGAGCGCTTCGCCGCCGACGTGTCGCACGAGATCAAGAATCCGCTGACCAGCCTGCGCAGCGCGGTGGAAACCGCCTCGCGAGTGAAGGATGCCGAGCGGCAGCAGAAGCTGATGGCGGTCATCCTGGACGATGTGAAGCGGCTGGACCGGCTGATCTCCGATATTTCCGACGCCTCGCGTCTCGATTCCGAACTGTCCCGCGCCGACATGGAAACGGTGGATGTCGGTGTCATGCTGAGCACGCTGGTCGGCATCTATACCGCCGTGCCGAAGGAGGATGGCCCGCGCTTCAAGGTCAAGGTTCCATCTGGCGACAAGCTGCTGGTGAAGGGGCTGGAATCCCGGCTGGGGCAGGTGGTGCGCAACCTCGTCACCAACGCCATCAGCTTCTCCCCGCCCGGCGGCATGATCGCGGTCAGCGGCAGCCGGCAGGGCAATAATGTGGTGTTCACGGTCGAGGATGAGGGGCCGGGTATTCCGGAGAACAAGCTGGGCGACATCTTCAACCGTTTCTACACGGAACGGCCGAAGGGCGAGCGGTTCGGCACCCATTCCGGCCTTGGCCTGTCGATCTCCAAGCAGATCGTGGACGCCCATGGCGGCACGATCACGGCGGAGAACCGCAAGGATGCGGACGGCAAGGTGCTGGGTGCCCGCTTCACCGTGCGGCTGCCCAAGCAGTAATCTCATGCTGGTCCACGCCACGACCATCGTCCTTGGTGGCCGCGCCGTCCTGCTGTGCGGCGCGCCCGGCAGCGGCAAGTCCGATCTGGCACTGCGCGCCATCGATGCCGGTGCGGTGTTGCTGGCTGACGATCAGACCGCGCTTTCCGCCGAACGGGGAAGTCTGGTCGCGCGCTGCCCGGAGACGATCCGCGGGCGGCTGGAGGTGCGCGGCCTCGGTATCGTCGATCTGCCCTGGCGCGACGCGGTGCCAGTCGGGCTCGCGGTCGATCTGGTGCCAGCGGAGACGGTGGAGCGGCTGCCGGCGGCGGCAGAGCGGATCTGGCTGGGCATCTCCATACCGCTGTTGCGGCTTGCGCCTTTCGAGGCGTCCTCGGTGGTTAAGCTTCGGCTTGCGGTGGCGCGCCTGAAGGGCGAATAATGCTCGGCTCATGAGCGATCTGGCCCCCTTTCCCGCTGCGGCGGATGCGATCACCGACCGGGTTGTCCTGGTGACGGGCCTGTCCGGCGCTGGCCGCACGGCCTGCCTGAAGGCGCTGGAGGATATCGGCTACGAGGCCATCGACAACCTGCCCATCGGGCTGCTGCAGCTGTTGCTGGACGGTGCGGGGGAGCCGGGCGGCATCCGCCGGCCGCTGGCCATCGGCGTCGATATACGGACCCGCGACTTTGAGGCGGACCGGCTGGCCGCGCTGATCGATGCGGCGCACGGTGCGGCCCTCGGGCGGTGTACGCGCGACATAAGGCTGCTGTTCCTCGATTGCGATGACGAGGTGCTGGCCCGGCGTTTCACCGAGACACGGCGCCGCCATCCGCTGGCCGCCGACCGGCCGGTGATGGATGGCATAAGGCTGGAGCGCCAGCGCATCGCGCCGCTGAAGGAGCGCGCCGACCAGGTGATCGACACCAGCGCGCTGGCGCCGGGCGATTTGCGCCGCCGGCTGTGGACCGAATATGCGCTCGACCCGCGTCATGGCGTTACACTGACCGTGCTGTCCTTCTCCTACCGCGAGGGGCTGCCGCGCGAGGCCGACCTGGTGTTCGATGTGCGCTTCCTGAAGAATCCGCATTATGACGCGGCGCTCAGGCCGCTCGACGGGCGCGCGCCGGCAGTGGCCCGTTATGTCGAGGGGGATGCCGGGTTCCATCCTTTCTTCGAACAGCTGACGGCGATGCTGGAACCGCTCTTGCCGCGCTACTACGAAGAGGGCAAAAGCTATCTGACGATCGCGCTGGGTTGCACTGGCGGCCGGCACCGGTCGGTCTATGTCGCCGAGAGGCTGGCGGCATGGCTGCGCGAGGCGGGGCAGCAGGTGATCCTGGTGCATCGTGACATGGAAAAGTGGGAGAGCCGCCAGAAGAGCGGCCTTTCGACGGGTGAGGCACAAACAAGCGAAAAGGAAAGCCCATGATTGGCATGGTGCTCGTGACACACGGCCGGCTGGCCGTCGAATTCATCGCCGCGCTGGAACATGTGGTCGGCAAGCAGCAGCAGGTGGCCGCTGTCTGCATCGGGCCGGATGACGACATGGAGCAGCGCCGGCAGGAGATCCTCGACAAGGTCGGCGAGGTCGATGGCGGGTCCGGCGTGGTGGTGCTGACCGACATGTTCGGCGGCACGCCGTCTAACCTCGCCATCTCGATCATCGACAAGGCGCGGATCGAGGTGATCGCCGGCGTGAACCTGCCGATGCTGATCAAGCTGGCCAGCGTGCGCGGCACGGAAAACCTGGCCAAGGCCGTGGAAAGCGCGCAGGAGGCGGGCTGCAAGTACATCAATGTCGCCTCCAAGCTGCTGGCCGGGGAAATTTCGTGAGTGCAGACGAGGCGCTGCACCGCAGCGTGACCATCGTGAACAAGCGCGGTCTGCACGCCCGCGCCGCCGCCAAATTCGTGAAGCTGAGCGAGACCTTCGACGCCGATATCCGCGTCGCCAAGGGCGGGGTGGAAGTGTCGGGCCTGTCGATCATGGGGCTGATGATGCTGGCCGCCGCGCCGGGCTGCAGCATCGCGATCACCACCAGCGGCCCGGATGCCGCCACGGCGATGGCGGCGCTCGAACAACTCGTCGCCGACAAGTTCGGCGAGGAGTAACGTTTTCATAACCATATAAAGATATCTTTATCCTTGCTGCGACGCCGGGCCTCTGCTATAGCCCGGCGCGACAGCGTATTTTCGACGATCCGCCTTTTCAGGAGACAGCCGCGATGGGTTCCTTCACCGACTATAAAGTCGCCGATATCAAGCTGGCCGATTGGGGCCGCCGCGAGATCAACATCGCCGAGACCGAGATGCCCGGCCTGATGGCGCTGCGCGAGGAATACGGCAACGCCAAGCCGCTGGCTGGTGCCCGCATCGTCGGCTGCCTGCACATGACGATCCAGACCGCCGTGCTGATCGAGACGCTGACCCATCTGGGCGCCTCCATTCGCTGGTCGTCCTGCAACATCTATTCGACCCAGGATCAGGCTGCTGCGGCCATCGCCGCGGCCGGCATCCCGGTCTTTGCCTGGAAGGGCGAGACCGAGGAGGAGTTCTGGTGGTGCATCGAGCAGACCGTGAAGGGCCCGGATGGCTGGACCCCGAACATGATCCTCGACGATGGCGGCGACCTGACCGTGCTGATGCACGACAAGTATCCCGAGATGCTGAAGGACGTGCGCGGCCTGTCGGAGGAGACCACGACCGGCGTGCATCGCCTGTACGAGATGCAGAAGAAGGGCACGCTGAAGGTTCCGGCTATCAACGTGAATGACAGCGTCACCAAGTCGAAGTTCGACAACCTCTATGGCTGCCGCGAGAGCCTGGTGGACGGCATCCGCCGCGCCACCGACGTGATGATGTCGGGCAAGGTTGCCGTGGTCTGCGGCTATGGCGATGTCGGCAAGGGCTCGGCCGCCAGCCTGCGCAATGCCGGCGCCCGCGTGATGGTCACCGAGATCGACCCGATCTGCGCCCTGCAGGCGGCGATGGAAGGCTATCAGGTCGTGACGATGGAGGATGCCGCCCCGCAGGCCGACATCTTCGTCACCGCGACCGGCAACAAGGACGTCATCACGCTGGACCATATGCGCCAGATGAAGGACCGGGCCATCGTCTGCAATATCGGCCATTTCGACACCGAGATTCAGATCGGCGCCCTGTCCAACTACAAGTGGGAAGAGGTGAAGCCGCAGGTCGATGAGGTGGTCTTCCCCGATGGCAAGCGGCTGATCGTGCTGTCCAAGGGACGGCTCGTGAATCTGGGCAATGCCACGGGCCATCCCAGCTTCGTGATGAGTGCCTCCTTCACCAACCAGGTGCTGGCGCAGCTGGAGCTGTGGAAGAACCACGCGAACTACGAGCGCAAGGTCTATGTGCTGCCGAAGCACCTGGACGAGAAGGTGGCCGCGCTGCACCTCGCCAAGGTTGGCGCGAAGCTGACCAAGCTGAGTGCCGATCAGGCCGCCTATATCGGCGTCGAGGACAAGGGTCCGTTCAAGCCGGACCAGTATCGCTACTGATCCTGGCGCAGGGGACAAAGGAGGGCCGGCTCACAGCCGGCCCTTCGTCTTTTGGGCATCAGTGCAGGCTGAGGCTCACATTGGCGTGGCGCAGCGAGCCTGGCGTGATGAGCCTGGCCGATCCGACCGTGACCGAGTGCAGCTTGCCGTCCAGATTGCCCTGCCAGAAATCCAGGAAGCGCCGCAGCACCGGGTAGGAGGGGGCCATGTCATATTCCTGCCAGATGAAGCTTTGCAGCAGCCCCGGATGGTCGGGCAGGTGATACAGGATCTCGGCGGTGGTCAGGCGGTAGCCATCAAGCTGTCGGATCAGTCCGCTCATCGGCAAAAGTCTCCCGTGTCGCTGGAAAAGTTTGCGGAAAAATTTGCGTCCCTGTCGTTTTTCTGTAACTGTGCCGCCGGCTTGTGGCGTCGGCAATAAAAATGTTGTAAATCAATAACTTGTTAGCAGGCCGCCGAGAGTGCTAACAGTTCCGGGCCCCACCCACGAAGCGCCTGCGCAGAATCCGCACCGACTCATTCCATTGCGCGCCTTGACAGGGAAAATTCACTTTCCTATGTGTCTGGCACTCATCGGGGGAGAGTGCTAACGGGGCCTGTGTGCCCGGTTCCTTCCCTCCGGGAGCTGCAAATTCAGTCATTTCCACGCGGCACCAATGCCCGCGTGTCATTGAGGAGGGCTACCCATATGAAGTTTCGGCCTCTGCACGATCGCGTGCTGGTCCGTCGGCTGGAGTCCGAGGAGAAGACCGCCGGCGGTATCATCATTCCGGACACCGCCAAGGAAAAGCCGATGGAAGGCGAAGTGATCGCCGTCGGCCCGGGCGCCAAGAATGAGCAGGGTGTCGTCAGCCCGCTGGATGTGAAGGCGGGTGACCGCGTGCTGTTCGGCAAGTGGTCCGGCACCGAGGTGAAGGTCGACGGCCAGGAGCTGTTGATCATGAAGGAAAGCGACATCATGGGCGTCATCGAAGGCGCCGCGAAGGGCAAGAAGGCCGCCTGAGGCGCCTCTCCCGGTCGCTTAATCCAACCCAATTGAAGGAAGACATACATGGCTGCCAAGGAAGTTAAGTTCAGCAGCGAAGCCCGCACCAAGATGCTGCGCGGCGTCGATATTCTGGCTGACGCGGTGAAGGTCACGCTGGGTCCGAAGGGCCGCAACGTCGTGATCGAGAAGTCGTTCGGTGCGCCGCGCATCACCAAGGACGGCGTCTCCGTCGCCAAGGAGATCGAGCTGTCGGACAAGTTCGAGAACATGGGCGCCCAGATGGTGCGCGAAGTGGCCTCGAAGACCAACGACGTCGCCGGTGACGGCACCACCACCGCCACCGTGCTGGCCCAGGCCATCGTGCGTGAGGGCAACAAGTCGGTTGCCGCCGGCATGAACCCGATGGACCTGAAGCGCGGCATCGACCTCGCCGTCGCCGCCGTCGTCGAGGACCTGAAGAAGCGCTCCAAGAAGATCGCCACCTCCGCCGAGGTTGCCCAGGTCGGCACCATCTCGGCCAATGGCGAGCGCGAGATCGGCGAGATGATCGCCAAGGCGATGGAGAAGGTCGGCAACGAGGGTGTGATCACCGTCGAAGAGGCGAAGAGCCTGGAGACCGAGCTGGAAGTCGTCGAGGGCATGCAGTTCGACCGTGGCTACCTGTCGCCGTACTTCGTCACCAACGCCGACAAGATGAACGCCGAGCTGGAGAGCCCGTTCATCCTGCTGCACGAGAAGAAGCTGTCCAGCCTGCAGCCGATGCTGCCGGTGCTGGAGGCTGTCGTGCAGTCCGGCAAGCCGCTGCTGATCATCGCCGAGGATGTCGAGGGCGAGGCCCTGGCCACCCTGGTGGTGAACAAGCTGCGCGGTGGCCTGAAGGTCGCGGCGGTGAAGGCGCCGGGCTTCGGCGATCGCCGCAAGGCCATGCTGGAGGACATCGCCATCCTGACCGGTGGCCAGGTCATCTCCGAAGACATCGGCATCAAGCTTGAGACCGTCTCGCTCGAAATGCTGGGCAAGGCCAAGCGCGTGCTGATCACCAAGGAAGAGACTACCATCGTCGATGGTGCCGGCAAGAAGAAGGACATCGAGGGCCGCGTCACGCAGATCCGCGCGCAGATCGAGGAGACCTCCTCGGACTACGACCGCGAGAAGCTGCAGGAGCGTCTGGCGAAGCTGGCTGGCGGCGTTGCCGTCATCCGCGTCGGCGGTGCCTCCGAGGTCGAGGTGAAGGAGCGCAAGGACCGCGTCGACGACGCGATGCATGCGACCCGTGCCGCTGTCGAAGAAGGCGTGGTTCCGGGCGGCGGTGTCGCCCTGCTGCACGCGCTTAAGGTGCTCGACAAGGTGAAGCCGGGCAATGACGACCAGCGCGTCGGTGTGGACATCGTGCGCCGCGCGATCCAGGCCCCGGCCAAGCAGATCGCCGCGAACGCCGGCATGGACGGCGGCGTGGTTGTCGGCAAGCTGCTGGAATCGACCGACTCCAGCTGGGGCTTCGACGCCCAGACCGGTGAGTACAAGGACCTGGTGAAGGCCGGCATCATCGACCCGACCAAGGTCGTGCGTACCGCCCTGCAGGATGCGGCCTCGGTCGCCTCGCTGCTCATCACCACCGAGGCGATGGTCGCCGACAAGCCGGAGAAGAAGGCCCCGGCCGGCGCTCCGGACATGGGTGGCATGGGTGGCATGGGCGGCATGGACTTCTAAGTCCGGCCTTTTCCAAGCCCAAAAGACAAGAACCCCGGCAGCTTCGGCTGCCGGGGTTTTTCTTTGCACCAGGGAACAGGCGCGTACCTTTTGCGCGTGTACTGTTCAGCCTCACGGCTCTGTGCTTTAGTATATTTCAGATTGCACATGGAATGGACGAAAGGGGCTGACAATAACGTTATCCCGCCGCTTGCGGCGGGGCAGAACAGCGCCAGGCAATGAAAAGACGCACGCGGCACCCGGATAACCGGGGCTGGCGATGCGATAATAGCGATAGGGAGGGCGCCATAAATGAAAGCAAGACAGATCCCGGACTCTCCGGGAGAACCAGAGGAATCGCCGGGCTTCCTGCTGTGGCAGCTGGCCAATGCCTGGCAGCGGCAGATGCGGATCGTGCTCGCGCCGCTCGGCCTCACTTATGTGCAGGCAATGCTGCTGACCGCGCTGCTGCGGTTGGAGCAGCGTGAAGCCATCACCGGCATGCCGATCACCCAGGGCGACCTCGCCCGGTTCTGCCAAGCGGATGCCACCATGACATCGCAGGTGCTGCGCACGCTGGAGGCGAAAGGCCTGCTGGAACGCAGCCGGGGGGCCGATGCCCGCGCCCGTCTGCCGCGCCTGACACTGGCCGGCCGGTCGCTGGCGGAGCGCGCGCTGCCACTGGCCGAGACGGTTGATCGGGAGTTTTTCGACCTGCCGAAGCAGGGGCGCAAGACGGTCCCGAACGACAGCGCACTGATGGTCGATCTGCGGACGCTCTGGACCCGGCAGCGCGGCAGCGGCGGTCTTGATGCCTGATGGGGATGCCTGACGGCTAGAGAGCGTTGCCGCCAGCGCGCCGCACCAGTTCCGCATAGAGGGCGTCCGGCAGCGAGAGGCCGTCGCGTTCCGCGGCGGCTTTCAGCGCCCGCCGCCGCTCGCCGGGCAGCCGGGCACCGGGCTGCCCCGTGATCTGCGCGAACATCTCCTCGCCGCGCGCTGCCACGTCTCCGCCGCCGAAGCGGGCCGGGTCGAACAGCAGGATCATGTGACCGACACTTGGGGGCGCGCCCTCGGCCTCGAAGAAGGAGGTGCCCTCATAGCCGAAGTTCGATCCGGTCAGCGCGCCGCACAGCAGCTCGACCATCAGCGCCAGGGCCGATCCCTTGGCGTCGCCAATGGGCAGCACCGTGCCGGCGAGTGCGGCCGTCGAATCGGTGGTGGGATTGCCATCCGCGTCGATCGCCCAGCCTTCCGGGATGGCGCGCCCTTCCTTTGCCGCCAGCACGATCTTGCCGCGCGCGGCAACACTCAGCGACAGATCCATCACCAATGGCGGCCGGTCCTGGCGCGGAAAGGCGAAGGCGATGGGGTTGGTGCCGAACAGCCCCCGGTTCCCGCCCCAGGGCGCCATGGCCTGCGGCGTGTTGGAAAAGGCCAGCGCGATATAGCCCTTCAGCGCCATATCCTCGACCGGATGGCCGGCGACGCCGAAATGGTGCGAATTGGCGATGCCGATGGCGGCGATGCCGGTTTCCGGCAGGATGTTGCAGGCCGCCTGCAGCCCGGCATCGATGGCCGGAAAGGCAAAGCCGGTACGGGCATCGACGCGGATCACCGCCGCTGCCGTCCGCTCTACGCGGGGTGTCGCCAGCCCGTCCGCCTTGCCGTTCCGCGCCTGATCGGCATAGACCGGCGCGCGCGCGGCACCGTGCGAGCTGATGCCCTCCGCCTCCGCCCGTGTCAGCGCGCTGGCGACGCTGGCGGCGGTGGCCGGCGAGACCCGGCTGTTCAGCATCACATCGCGGATCAGCGCTTCCAGCGCAGGCAGGGAAAGAGAGTGCGGCATGTGTCTCGATCTGTGGCGGGGCGGGTCGAAAGGATGTATGTCAGATGGTCACGCCACTGACAACTTGCCGAACAAGAACCGAGGGGGAAATCCGTGAGCCACGCCGATCTCGTGAAGCTGACCGCCGTCGAGGCCGTCGATCTTTTGAAAAAGCGCAAGGTCTCGCCGCTGGAGATGATCGATGCCGCCGCTGCCCGCATTGCCGAGGTGGACAAGACCGTAAACGCGCTGCCGACCCTGTGCCTTGACCGGGCGCGCGAGCAGGCGAAGCGGCTGGAGTCTCAGCCGGGCGACAAGGATTATGCCGGCTATCTCGCTGGCCTGCCCATCGCGGTGAAGGACCTGAACCCGGTGAAGGGCGTGCTGACCACCTATGGCTCGCCGATCTACAAGGATTACGTGCCGGACCATTCCGACCATATGGTGGAGATGCTGGACCGGCGCGGCGCCGTCACCATCGCCAAGTCCAACACGCCGGAGTTCGGCGCCGGCGCCAACACCTTCAACGAGGTGCTGGGCACCACGGTCAATCCGTGGGACACCCGCAAGAGCTGTGCCGGCTCCTCCGGCGGGGCGGCGGTCGCGCTGGCCACTGGGCAGGTCTGGCTGGCCACTGGCTCCGACCTGGGCGGGTCCTTGCGCAGCCCGGCCAGCTTCTGCGGCATCGTCGGCATGCGCCCCAGCCCCGGCCGGGTGGCGCACGGCCCGTCGCTGATGCCCTTCGCCAACCTGTCGGTCGATGGGCCGATGGCGCGCACCGTCGCCGATACCGCACTGTTCCTGGACGCGATGGCCGGCCAGCATCCGCGCGATCCGATCTCGCTGGCGGAACCCGCCACCTCCTTCTCGGCGGCGGTGGCCAATCCGGGCAAGCTGTCGCGCGTCGCCTTCTCGGCTGATCTGAACGGCATCACGCCGGTCGATCCGGAAGTGCGGGAGATCGTGACCAAGGCGGCCCGCCTGTTCGAGAGCCTGGGCGCCACGGTCGAAGAGGCCTGCCCCGACCTGAAGGAATCGCAGGAGACCTTCCAGATCCTGCGCGCCTCGCAGTTCGCCGCCTCCAAGGCGCCGCTGCTGGAAAAGCACCGCGACCTTTTGAAGCCCGAAGTCATCTGGAACATCGAGAAGGGCCAGAAGCTGACCGCTGAGGAGATCGGCAAGGCCGAGCGCTGGCGCGGCGAGCTGTTCTACCGCACGGCCAAGTTCTTCGAGAGCTACGACGTGCTGGTCTGCCCGACCACCATCGTGCCGCCCTATCCGGTGGAGCAGCGCTATGTGGCGGAGGTCGATGGCCACAAATTCGACAATTACATCGAATGGGTACTGGTCTGCTCGGCCTTCACCCTGACCTCCTGCCCGGCGATCTCGGTGCCGTGCGGCTTCACGAAGGACGGGCTGCCGGTCGGGATGCAGATCGTCGGCAAGCCGCGCGGCGAGGCCGCCATGCTGCAGGCAGCGAAGCTGTTCGAGGATGCCGCTGGCCTCTCGACCCGCCTCCCCATCGATCCCATCGTGAAGGCGTAAAAGAAAACGCCCCCGGCGTGACCGGGGGCGTCGTTCTTCAGGCTCTTGTATCGCTTACGACGAATAATGCACCGCGCAGCCATAGGCACGGGTGACCGGGTTCGGCACCGGCGCACCCTTGTCCATCGCCTGCAGCGCCTCGCTGACGTAATTCACCGCCTGCGGAATGTCGTCGGCGCGGGCCGAGGGGATCGAATCGATGGCGCCCTTGTACACCAGCGTGCCCTTGGCATCGATGATGTACATGTGCGGCGTGGTCTGCGCGCCATAGGCCTTGCCGATGGTGCCCTCGGGGTCGAGCAGGGTGTTGGCCGGCACGGCGCTGCGCTGATCGTTCAGCTTCATCGCGGTCGGACCATCGACATGGCCCTGCTTGCCGGGGCCGGAGGAGATGACCTGCAGCCAGACGATGTCGCGGGCCTTCGCCTCCTTCTGCAGCGCCTGCATGTTCTCCGCACCGTAATGCTTCTTCACGAAGGGGCAGTCATGGTTGGTCCATTCCAGCACGACGGTCTTGCCGCGCAGGGACTCGAGGGCGACGGTGCTGCCGTCGGCGGCCTTGCCGGTGAAGGCGGGGGCGGGCTGGTTCACCTCCGGGCTGGCCGAGGCCGCTGCCGGAACCGCCAGCGACAGGGTAAGGCCCATCAGGGCCGGCAGGAACATCTTGCGCATCAGCATGGCATCTCTCCTGTGTCAGGAATGGTGTCAAAGGGTACGCATGGTCATCAGCATCAGCCGGCCCCGATGCCGCCGAGAACGATATCGACGGTCAGCAGCTGCGGCAGAACGACCGGCTGCGAGTCGCGGCCGGCCGGATAGAAGACGTAAAGCGGCACGCCGGAGCGGCCGAATTCCTCCAGCTTGGCGGTGATTTCCGCATCCTGGTTTGTCCAGTCGCCTTTGAGATAGGTCACGTCGCCGGTGCGGAAAGCTGCCGCCACGTCAGGGCGATTCAGCGCCACCCGTTCGTTTACCAGGCAGGTAATGCACCAGGCGGCGGTGAAGTTCAGGAATACCGGCCTGCCCTCGGCGCGCAGCGCCTCGAACTTCTGCCGACTGTAGGGCTCCCACGGCGTGGTCTCGGCAGCGCCTGCCTGTCCCGAGGCTGGGGTGGCGCTCGGCGCTGCATGGCTGCCGCCGGCGATGCCCCAGCCGATGGCGGACACCAGCGCGATGGCGGCCAGCCCACCGCCGATGCGGCGCGCGCTCCCGCCAGACATCCGCGTCACATCATAAAGCCAGGCGGCGAAGCCGATCAGCAGCATGCCGCCCAGCGCGGTCAGCACGCCCTCGGCGCCGGCCTGCAGCGACAAGACCCAGACCAGCCAGACCGCCGCGCCATACATCGGGAAGGCGAGGAACTGCTTGAAGCGCTCCATCCACAATCCCGGCTTCGGCAGCAGGCGCAGCAGCGGCGGCCAGACGGACAGGGCGACATAAGGCAGGGCCAGCCCCAGCCCCAGCGCCAGGAACACGGCGAACAGCACCGGCCGCGGGGCGGCGATGGCAAAGCCGATGGCCGCGCCCATGAAAGGCGCTGTGCAGGGCGTGGCGACGATTGCGGCCAGAACGCCGGTGAAGAAGCTGCCGGTATAGCCGCCGCGCGCGGCGAGGTTCGCCCCCACGCCGGCGACCGATCCGCCGATGGTGAACACGCCCGACAGGTTGAGGCCGACCGCGAACAGCAGATAGGCCAGCAGCAGCACAAAGACCGGCGACTGGAACTGGAAGCCCCAGCCGACGGCGGTGCCGCCAGCCTTCAGGGCGGCCAGCAACCCGGCCAGCGCGGCGAAGCTGACAAGGATGCCGCCAGTATAGGCAAGCCCGTGCAGCCGCACCTGGGCCGGCTGCTTGCCGGCTTGTTCGACCAGCGCCAGCGCCTTCATCGACAGCACCGGGAAGACGCAGGGCATCAAATTCAGGATCAGCCCGCCCAGCAAGGCGAACAGCAGCGCAGTGCCGATGCCGATGGAGCCAATGCCAAGCCCGCCGCTACCTGCGGCAACCGTGCCGGCCGGCGCATTGACCGTCAGTGCCTGGGTCAGCAGGGCATCGCCGGCACGTTCCTTCACGACGAGCACGCCGTCCAGGCTGGCCAGCGTCGGCTGGAAGGCATCGCCCGGCGCCATCGTCAGCACGACTCGATCCGCCTCGACGCGCAGCTGCTGTGGCGCGGCATGGGCGATCACGCCCCACTCATTGGGGTAGAACCAGATATCCTCGATGGAGTCGCGGCGCAGGCCGGCAGCGTCGAGCGCCAGGCGCAGCGTGCCGCCGCTGGCCTCGAAGCGCGCGGCCCAGGGGCTCGCCACCGGCAGCCGCGCCTCGGCGGC
>NZ_AMRL01000039.1 GCF_000299935.1 Oceanibaculum indicum P24
CGGCTGGCCCTGCCCGCCGATACGCCGCTGATGATCGGCATGTCCGTGGATGTGAACATCGTCATCCGCGTCTCCGAAGCCGCCCTGCTGATACCGGGCCAGGCGCTGCGGGGCGATACGGTCTTCACCGTGGAAGATGGAACCGCGCGCCGCCAGACCATCCAGCCCGGTATCCAGGGCATCACCCATGTCGAGGTGCGGTCGGGCCTGCCCGAAACAGCGCAGATCATTACCCCCTTCCCCGAGACGCTGGAGGACGGGGCACGCGTGACGGTGCGCGGGGAATAGCCGCCATGCTGCTGCTCGACATCGCCATCACCCATATCGCCGGGCGCACCCGCCAGACGCTGGTGGCGGTGCTGGGCGTGGCGGTAGGCGTCGGCTTCTCGGTCGGCATGGCGGCACTGATGCAGGGCAGCCAGGACGATTTCATCGAACAGCTCGTCAACACCATGCCGCACGTCCAGATCAAGGACGAGCAGCGCACGGCGACACGGCAACCCGCCGAGGATGTCTTTACCGCCGCCGCAATCTACGGGCTGCGCCCGACAGAGGACCCGCGCGGCATCATCAACCCGAATGCGGCGGTCGCCTGGCTGACCGCCTGGATGCCGGGGACGCTCTCCGCCGGTCTGCGCATCCAGGGCGTCATCCGATATTCCGGCAACGAGGTCGGCGCCTCCATCATCGGCATCGAGCCGGAGATGGAGCGCAAGGTCTCCTCCATCGTCGAGGATTTTGTCGAGGGCGATTTCGACACGCTGTCGGAAGGCGGCAATAACATCGTCATGGGGCGGCGCATGGCCGAACGGCTGGGCGCGCGGCTGGGCGACACGGTGCGCGCCGTCTCCTCCTCCGGCGGTACGCGGGATTTCCGCATCATGGGTCTGTTCCATACCGGCAGCAACGCGCGCGACGAGGGCGAGGCCTATGTGCTGCTGAAGAATGCGCAGATCCTCTCGCAGCGGCCGAACGCGGTGAACGACATCCGCATCCGGCTGGCTGACCCCTATGCCGCGCCCTCGGTCGCGCGGCAGGCGGAGGCGCGCCTGGGATACCGCGCGGTTGCCTGGCAGGAGGCCAATGAAGGCATCCTGGAGGCGCTCGTCGTGCGCAACACCATCATGTACACCGTGGTCGCCGCCATCATGCTGGTCGCCGGATTCGGCATCTTCAACATCGTCTCCACCATCACCCACGAGAAGTCGCGCGACATCGCCATCATGAAGTCGCTGGGCTTCACGCAGGGCGACATGCAGTGGCTGTTCATGATGGAGGGGCTGGCCATCGGCCTCACAGGCTCGCTGCTGGGATGGATGCTGGGTTTCACCCTGACCTACGTGCTGTCGGGGATCGAGTTCGAGCTGAACGCCGCCGGCCGGGACATGACGCAGCTGCCGGTCGCCTGGAGCTTCGCCCATTATGCCATAGCCGCCGGCTTCGCCGTGCTGTCCTCGGCCGTGGCGGGCTATCTGCCGGCGCGTAAGGCGGCCCGGCTGCATCCGGTCGATATCATCCGGGGGGCGACATGACAGCGCCGCCGAGGGACACGCCCCTGATCGAGGCGCGCAAGCTGACGCGCATCCTGCCGGAGACCGTGCCGGTAACGCTGGTACAGGACATTGACCTGACGGTCAGCCGCAACGAGTTCCTGGCGATCACCGGCCCGTCGGGCTCCGGCAAATCCTCGCTGCTCTATCTGCTGGGGCTGCTGGACCGCCCGACCAGCGGCACCCTGCTGGTCGAAGGCCGCGACACCGGCACCATGGACGAGGCAACCCTGGCCGAAACCCGGCTGTCGATGATGGGCTTCATCTTCCAGTTCCATTTCCTGCTGCCGGAATTCACCGCCCGCGACAATATCGCGATCCCGATGCGCAAGCTGGGCCGGCTGTCGCGCCGCGAGATCGACCGGCGGGCGGAGGAACTGCTGGGCTCGCTCGGGCTCGGCGATCACATCCACAAGCGCCCGGACCAGCTGTCCGGCGGGCAGCGCCAGCGCGTTGCGGTCGCCCGGGCACTGGCCAACGATCCGGTCATCCTGCTGGCCGACGAACCTACCGGTAGCCTGGACAGCAGGAGTTCCGAGCAGGTGTTCGACACCTTGCGCGCCCTCGTCCATGAGCGCGGCAAGACCGTGGCGATGGTCACTCACGACCTCGACATGGCCAACCGCGCCGACCGCCGCGTGCATCTGGTGGACGGGCGGATCGTACCGCTGAACGGTGCCGGGTGAACTCCCCGAACAGCCGGATCAGGTCCAGGCCAGCTGGTTATCGAGCGTCTGCTTGCCGTCGCTACGGCCGAAGATGATGCTCACCTCGTCCAGCATCCTGAGGATCGTGTCGAAACGCAGCGACATCGGCTGGTCGATGGAGGTGTATTTGCGGATGCGCTCGAACGCGTTCTTGCAGGCGATGATGGAGAATCCCAGGGTCCAGTAATTCTGGTGGGCGCTCATCAGGAAACGCTTGAACTGCCGCGCGTCGTTCTTCTCCACGAAGCAGGTATAGGCCTCATCATAGGCGCTGAAGATCTGGCGGCACTTGTCCACCGCGTCGCGCAGCCGCGAATAGAGCTTCGCCACCTTCGCGTTCAGCAGCTCGATGTCGGTGGCGCTGTAGAGCCGCTGGTCCAGCGGCACCAGGTTGCGCCCCTTCAGATAGTTGAAGACCTTGCGCAGCGAGCCGGCAATCTCCTCGAACTGGATCTGGTAGAAGGTGATGCCCTTCCAGGCGGTGAAGATGGCGCCGGTCTGCGAGCGCTCGATACCGAAGGACTTGATGAAGATTTCCGCTTCCGGCAGGTCGGGATTCCACAGCACCTTCAGGAAACGCTGCTTCTGCGCGGCGCTGATGTTGCTGTCGCCGCCGGCATCCTGGATTGCCCGGTTCAGGATCGGCTCGATCTTCGATTCGATGCGCCGGCGGATCTTGCGGTCTTCCTGTTCCGAGGTCTGGAAGGCCGTGTCCGGCATCTTGTAACCGGAATCCGACAGCTCGGTGCGCAGCAGATAGGGGTCAAGCGACGGCACTTCATCGATGATGCGCAGCATCTCGATGTCGTTATACAGCTCCTCCAGGTCGGCCTCGACCTTGATGCCGAAAATCTCGTTCATCAGCGCGTCGAAATCGCGCTGCCGCAGATAGATGGCGGACCCGCCCGACGCAAGGTCGCGATGGTCGTTCGGGATATAGATCGCGGTTTCCACCGGCTTGTAGAATTCCTGCTCGCCCATCTCCGAATCGAACATCCCCTCCATGCCGGGCTCGTTGGTCGGCACGTCGAAGTTCGGGTACTTGAAGATCACGCAATTGTTCAGGAAGCGATTCTTGAAGATGGGCGGTTCGCCCCGCATCATCATCTTCGGGATGTTCAGGGCCATGCTGGAATCGCCGCTCAGAATCACGTTGAGGAGCGGTGATCTGCCGGCATTGCCGCGTTGCATGTTTCTATGCGCGCTGACCGTCATGACGGGCTAGTCCACTTTGTGGGAACTGCTGATAGACCAGTTTGCGCACAAGTCTCCGCGAAAACAATTAAAATACAATAAATTTTATTGAATATTTACCGTGCGATCCATGCAAGGCTCGCCGCAGCAAACCTGCGGCCCGCCTCAGGGTCAAGGTCGAGGAACAGGGCCGGCTCATTGACCTCAGCCTCCAGCAGCACGAAATCCGACCCGTCAAAGATGCCGTCAATACGTGCATAGAGCGGGCGCTGCGGCAGTTTCTCCAGCACATCCACTGCCTGCGCCAGCTCGCCAGCTGCCGGCCTGTAGGCTCGCTTTTCCGGCTGGAAGGCGGAGTTGATGCGGAACTCCCCTGCCCGCGGGATCAGCTGCGCCGCATGCGAGAACGTCCCATCGAAGAAGACGAAGGATATCTGGCCGCTGGTCCGCACCGTGCCGATGAATTCCTGCACCAGCAACCGGTGCGGCGCCACACTTTCCGCGATCGCAGACCAGACCTCTTCGATCTCCCCGCGCACGACCAGCCGCACGCCATGGCCACTGGCACCGGCTGTCGGCTTCACCACCGCTTCCCGCCAGCCGCGTTCGTCCATGAAATCCGCCAGCGCCTGCCGGTCGAGCGGCAGTACCGTCTGGCCCGGTGTCCGGATGCCGCCGGCCGCCAGACTGTCCAGATAGGCCTTGTCCAGGTTCCATTCGACAAGCCCGACCGGATTGGCGACCCGCACACCCGCCGCCGACAGGCCCAGCAGCCAGCCGCGATACGCCTCCAGCCGCCGGTGATAATCCCAGGTACCGCGCAACATCACCAGATCGGCGGCGCGGAAGACCGACTGGTCCTCCGCCGTCCAGGGTGCCCAGCGTACCGTGGCCCCCTGGTCGCGCAGGGCATCGACGAAACGGATTTCGCTGACGGTCGGCTCCGGCCAGTCGGTACAGAGGGCCAGGGCGATCACGGGACTCGACAGTGCAGGCATGGCAGGCCTTCGGAAGGACAAATTGCAAGCCATTCTTAACTGCGCCGCACTGCACGGCAAGCGCAATCCGCAGCCGCCGGAACGGCCTTACACCACGCGCTGCAATTCCTCGAAGAACCCGTCGATCTCGCGCTTCAGCCCGGCGGACTGCTCGCTCAGCAGCGTCGCGGAATCGCGGCTGTGCCGGGCGACGTCGCCGGCCTCGCGCGCGGCGGCACTGACCTTCACCACATTCTCCGACACATCGTGCGTGCCGCTGGACGCCTCTTGCACACTGCGCGCGATCTCGGCCGTCGCCTGGTCCTGTTGCTCGACCGCGTTCAGCACCACGCTGGCCATCTGGCTCAGCTCCTCGATGATCGTCGCAACCGCCTGCATGCCGGTGACGGCCTGCCCGCTGGTCGATTGAATCTCCTCAATGCGGCGCGCGATATCCTCGGTCGCCTTGGCGGTCTGGGTCGCCAGGTTCTTCACCTCCGAAGCGACAACGGCGAAGCCCTTGCCCACCTCGCCGGCCCGCGCCGCCTCGATGGTGGCGTTCAGCGCCAGCAGGTTGGTCTGCGCCGCGATATCGCCGATCAGCGCGGAAACCTCGCCGACTTCCTCGGCAGCCTTCGCCAGGCTGGACACCGTGCTGCCCGCCCGCTCCGCCTCGCCGGCGGCCCGGCCCGATATCGCCGCCGTCTCCCTGGCGCTGCGGCCGATCTCCGCGCTGGAGGAGGCCAGCTCCTCCGCCGCAGAAGCGATGGTCTGCACATTCACGCTGGCTTCTTCCGCCGCTGCCGCCACAGCCGTCGCACGCTCGCTGGTATCACCCGCCGCCGCGGCCAGCTGAGCGGAGGTGCTGCTGAGGCCGGTTGCCGTATCGGCCACCGTATCGACCACGCTGCGCAGCTTGCTCTCGAAGGCGGCGGCCACCTTGGTGAAGGCGCCGATGCGCGTGCGGATCGATTCGGTTGCCGCGTTGATCGTCTCCGCCTGCTGCCGGAACTGGCCCTTCAGACCGCGCACTGCGATCTTGCGATAATATTTGTTGTCGCGGACATGCTCCATCGATGCGCCGGCCTCGCGCACGAAAGCATCGGTCACGTCGATCAGATTGTTGATCGCATGCATCAGCTGGCCGATCTCACCGCGCGCTGGCACATGCAGCAGCCGCGCCTCGAAGTCGCCGTCACGGACCCGCTGGCACACCGCAATCATCTCGCCCAGCCGCCGGGTAGACAGCCGGATGGCGGCAGCCGACAGCAGGGCCAGCAGCGCAGTCGCGGCGGACAGTGCCGCCTGCGGCCATGCGCCGGACAGGCCGGCCAGAATGGCAGCCGCACCCGCAAGCGGAACAGCCAGAAGCGCGATCAGCGATGCGCTAGAGGGAGAGAACGAATTCGTCATAGCTCTTACCGATACTCCGCAACTTTTCTGTCAGCGCTTCATAGGCCTGGTTCATGCCCTGCTTGCGATCCGCCGCCTGCTCCTCGACCTGCCGCAGCTCGCGATAGATCGGGATGACCGCCGCCACGGCCTTCTGGTCCGGCACGCGGCGGTTGGAATGGTAGGCGATGATCTTGCCGGTCGCGTCCCGCGTCGGCGTCACATGGGCCAGGACCCAGTAATGGTCCCCGGTCTTGGCCAGGTTCACCACATAGGCGAACACCTCATGACCGGCGGAGATACGGTCCCACAGCAGCTTGAACACACAGCGCGGCATGTCGGGATGCCGGATCAGGCTGTGGGGCGCATCCAGCAGCTCCGCCTCGGAGTAGCCGGAAACCCGGACGAATACATCGTTGCAGTAAGTAATCCGCCCACGCGTATCGGTCTTGGAGACGATAAATTCATCCTCTCCGAAACTTACCGCCTTACCGGTTGGGGTTATTTTTTCTGACATTTTACGCTTTATCTAAGAGTATCGGCACTATTCAAGCACCATTCCTTAACAGGGCTACAGTTAGGCGATCTGAAAATCAAATGAATTGATGCAAGTCAATTTCAGCTATGCATGCAGAAAACAAAACGGCCCGGATTGCTCCGGGCCGCTGCGTCAGAGGAAAGAGACGGGTCCGATCAGAACAGACCGTCCACCACTTCCGGCGGCAGCCCGGCCAGCACCAGTTCGGCGATCTCCTCGCTGGCGAACAGGCCCTTCAGACCCTCGCCCAGATTCTGCGCGCTCTCGATCGTGTAGCCGCTGATGACCAGCGCATCGATACCGATCTTGTAGTCCACGATGACCGCGTTGTTCTTGCCCAGCAGCACGAACTGGTTGGCGCCCTCGCCACCGATCAGCATGTCCTTGCCGGAGAATTCGTCGAGGCCGATATGGATCAGCATGTCGTCGCCGGCTCCGCCCATCAGAAGATCGTTGCCCGAACCGCCATAGAGCGTGTCGTTGCCGGCACCGCCATCCAGTGTATCGTTGCCCGCACCGCCCAGCAGGACGTCATTGCCGGCACCGCCGACAAGCAGGTCATCGCCAGCACCGCCATCGAGCGTATCGTTACCCGCATTGCCATACAGGACGTCATTGCCGGCATCGCCGAACAGCGAATCATCGCCCAGACCGCCGCTCAGCGTGTCGTCACCGTCACCGCCGCGCAGCAGATCGTTGCCATCGCCACCGAGCAGCAGGTCGTTTCCGGCGCCGCCCAGCAGCGTGTCATTGCCGGCGCCGCCATGCAGGACATCGTTACCATCCCCGCCCTGCAGCAGATCGTTGCCTGCGGTGCCGGAGATCACCTTGTCCGCCGCCACGTCACGGGCAGGTTCAGCCATGGCTGCCAGGGCATCGGCCCCAGCATCCTCTTCCTCCTGCAGGGCCGTATCATCGACGGCAAGCGCGTTCCGGGCCTCAGGGGCGGTATCCGCCTGATCCTGCTGCTGCGCCGTGGCATCGGCCGTGTCTTCGGTCTTGCCTTCAGCCTGCGCCGCCATCGCCTGGCTGCCGACCAGCGCCGAGGGGTCGCCAGCCGGACGGCCGTCATCGGAATCCTCCTCCGGCAGCGCGGCACCGGACAGCATGTTCAGCACCAGCGTGGCGATCTGGTCGGCGCGCGCCTCGTCGGTAGCGATCAGCGCGGTCGCCACGAAGATGGCGAAGCCGGTCACCGCATTGGCGATGAGGTGATAGACATTGCTGGAGGACATCGCTGCCTCCTGGCGGCGCGCCGCGACCATCTGGTTCAGCAGCTCGCGGAAATCGCCGGCACGCAGCAGCTCGTCGGTCGGCTCGCTATAGGCGATGAACTCGGTGCCAACGCGTGCGATGTGAACGGCGATCTCGTCGGTCTCGGGATTCTCGAAAACCAGCCAGGGCTCGCCTTCGTCCGTCGTGCCGAAGGTCGCCTCATACGGCACACCCGCCTTCGCCAGCATTTCCATGCAGCGAAACAGCTCGGCCTTCTCCTGCTCGGTCCATCCCTGGGCCGGGCGGGTCATCGCCGAAAAGGGTATGATCTGTGCCGTCATTTTTGTTCAGCTATCGATCTAAAACCAAATCCTGCTGTCAGGACAAACGTTTGGCCACCGTATTTGGTTCACGCTTACCCTGATATGCACATCGCGTCCAGCGCGAACATGCCGGACGATGCGGTTCAGGCCTTCTGCGCCACATCATCCGCGGCAAACAGCGCACGGTAGGTGTAGGGATCGTAGAAGCTCAACAGGCTTTTCACGAAATCCACCCGGTCAACGCCCAGCGCATCCGCCCAGAGGTGGTAGCTCTCCGGCGGCACCCGGCCCTTGCCGGCCTCGATCTGGGAGATGAAGGTGTAATAGTTGATGTTGACCCGCTCCGCCAGCTCGCGCTGGGTCAGCTTGCGGGATTCGCGAAGATGTTTCAGCCACTGACCCGCCTCCTGCCGAAGCAGTTTGGAATCGGTCGAGGCCCCGGCATGGTTCGGCGCTAGCATGGCATTCGCTCTCAAGAAACGACAAATCAGACCATCGATTATCAGAAAATCACTTAACCGACAACTGCAGACATATTGGCAGACCGGTCGCGCGCCCCTACAAAGGGCGAACCGAATGATAAGGAGAGAGAACGGTGCGTATCCTGTTCATCCATCAGAACTGCCCCGGCCAGTACAAGCATCTGGTGATGCATCTGAAGCAGGACCCGAAGAACGACATCGTCTTCATCTCCAAGCCCAACGGCAACACGATCACCGGCATCCGCCGGATCGACTACAAGCCGCACCGGGAGGCCAACCCGCAGACCCATCATTACCTGACCAGCGCGGAAAACGGCGTGCTGCATGGACAGGCCGTGGCCCGCGTGCTGATCGCGCTGAAGGAGAAGGGCTGGAAGCCCGACATCATCTGCGCCCATCCGGGCTGGGGCGAGGCGCTGTTCGTGAAGGATGTCTATCCGGATGTGCCGCTGCTGGGCTTCTTCGAGTTCTTCTATCATGCCGAGGGGGCGGATTGCGGCTTCGATCCGATGTATCCGAACACGATGGACGATTTCTTCCGGCTGCGCCTGAAGAACACCGTGAACCTGCTGAGCCTGGAAGCCTGCGACTGGGGCATGAGCCCGACCTTCTGGCAGCGTGAGGTGCATCCCACCGCCTATCAGCAGAAGATATCGGTCATCCATGATGGCGTGGATACCGCAACGCTGGTGCCGAAGGATGATGTTCGCGTCACCCTGCCAAGCGGCGTGACGCTCAGCCGCGACGACGAGGTGGTGACCTATGTCTCGCGCAATCTGGAGCCCTATCGCGGCTTTCATGTGTACATGAAGGCGCTGGAGGAGATGTGCCGGCGGCGCCCGAAGGCGCATTTCCTGGTGGTGGGCGGCGACGAGGTATCCTACGGGCGGCGGCTGTCAGACGGCCGGACCTATCGCGAGGAGCTGCTGAAGGAAGTGAAGATCGACCCCGCGCGGGTCCATTTCCTGGGCCGGATTCCCTATTCCAGCTTCGTGAAGGTGCTGCAGCTCTCCTCGGCGCATGTCTATCTGACCTACCCCTTCGTGCTGTCCTGGTCGATGCTGGAGGCGATGTCGGCCGGCTGCCTGATCATCGGCTCCTCGACGCGCCCGGTGATGGAGGCGGTCGAGGACGGCAAGAACGGGCTGCTGGTGGATTTCTTCTCCCCCACCGGCGTTGCCGATGCGGTGGACCGGGTGCTGGACCATCCCGACCGGATGGCGGAGCTGCGCCGCGCGGCGCGGCAGACCATCGTGGACCGGTATGACCTGGCCAGCATCTGCCTGCCGGCACAGCTGGGCCTGATCGACACGCTGGTTGCCGGCAAAACCCCGGCCCTGGACCTGGCGGCCGGCAAATCGCCGGCGCTCACCGCCTCCTGATCGCGCTGACCGGGCTTACATATCCCCGGGCCCGGGCTTACGGCTCGCGGAAGGCCCGCCGCATGCTGTCGGTCAGCGGTTCGATCATGTAATTCAGCGGCGTGCGCGGGCCGACCTTGATGAACACTTCGGCCGGCATGCCGGGCTGCAGCTCGACATGGGCGAGGTTGGCCAGCGCATCCTTGTCGATCAGGATCTTGGCCAGGTAATAGGGCGCGCCCGACCGTTCATCGACCAGCCGGTCAGCGGAGACCGTCACCACCTCGCCGGGAACGTTCGGCGTATTGCGCATCTTGAAGGCCGTCAGCATGACATCGGCTTCCTGGCCGACCGTCACATTGTCGATATCCTCCGGCCGCACCTGCGCTTCCAGCACAAGCTCCTCCCCGGACGGCACGATCTCCATGATGGTATCGCCGGGGCGGATCACACCGCCAATGGTGTGCGCGCGCAGCCCGACGACATAGCCCGAATGCGGCGCCCTCAGCTCGATGCGGTCCACGATATCTCGCGCCGCCGTGAAGCGTTCGCGCAGGTCGAAAATCTGCGCTTCCGTCTCGCGATGCTGGCGCGCCACTTCCTCGCGGAACTGGTTCTGGATCGAGATGACCTGTAGCCGGGTCTCGCCGATGGCCTGCTGCTGGCGGGCGATGTTGCCGCTCAGCCGGGCATTCTCGCCTTCCAGGTCGGCCACTGCGCGCTGCAGCGCCAGCAGGCGCGGACGCGCGACAAGGCCGCGCGAAACCAGATCCTGAATGCCGTTAATCTCGTCCTTCAGAATAGCCATCTGCCGGACATTCGCCGCGCGCTCCTCGGTCAGCCCCTTGATCTCTTCACGGAGCTGCAGGATACGGCTTTCCAGAACTTCCACCTGGCCCTTGATCGCATCGCGCCGCGCCTCGAACAGGGTGATCTGCCCCTGGATGGCGTCCGCCACCTCAGGCTCAACAAGGCGATCGAGCAGGCCTTGCGGGAAGTCGATGCCCTCTGCGCCAGTCCGCTCCGCAGTCAGGCGTGCCTCCAGGGCAAGCGCCGCGTCAAGCTGGCCGCGCACGATCTGGAAGTTCGCCTGGGGGCGGATCGGGTCGAGGCGCAGCAGCACCTGGTCTTTCTCCACCTTGTCGCCATCGGAAACCAGAATATCAGCGACGATACCGCCTTCGAGATGCTGGATCGCCTTCCGCTTGCCCTCGACCGAGATGACACCGCCGGCAACGACGGCACTGTCGAGCTGTGCGACTGCGGACCACAGACCAAAGCCGCCGAACATCACACCGATGATGATCATACCGGCCAGGATCGGGCCGCGCGCGCTGGTCTGCAGTTCAGGGAACCCCTGAGCTTCGGATGCGCCTTTTACGGTCAGGGCATTACCGGGAAGGGCATTACCGGGAAGGGATGGGGTCTTGGCCATGATGGATCGATCTTCCGGTTATGCTATTTGCTGTCGCTGGCAGGCTGGGCCGGCTCGTCGCCGCCCTGCGCGTCCGTCTTCTGGTCCGCCGCAGCGATACGGGGGCGGCTCGCACCACGATTGGCAACCGGTGCGGCGGTGCCGCCCACCGGCCGGGTCAGGCGTGCCAGCACGTCGGCGCGCGGTCCGAACATCTCCGGCAGGCCATCGCGCAGGAACAGCACCTTATCGACCACCGACAGGATGCTCGGGCGGTGCGCGACAACGACGACCGTCACGCCCTGCTGCTTCAGTTGCACCAGGGTCTGGCGCAGCGCCTCCTCGCCATCGCTGTCGAGATTGGAATTGGGCTCGTCCAGCACCAGAAACCGCGGATTGCCGAAAAGGGCACGCGCGAGGCCAAGGCGCTGGCGCTGGCCGCCGGAGAGGGAGGAGCCGCTTTCGCCGATCTCCGTCTCATAGCCCTTGGGCAGTTGCAGCACCATATCGTGCACGTCCGCCTTGCGGGCAGCCTCGATGATCTGCTCCGGCTCGGCGTCCTGGAAGCGGGCGATGTTCTCCTTCACCGTACCGCCGAACAGCTCCACATCCTGCGGCAGATAGCCGACATACTGGCCGGCATCCTCGCGGTCCCAGGTGGCCAGATCGACGCCATCCAGACGCACCGTGCCGGCGACGGGCAGCCAGGCACCGGCAAGGATACGCGCCAGGGTGGACTTGCCAGCCGCGGACGGGCCGATGATGCCCAGGCTCTCGCCCGGTTCCAGCCCGAAGGACACACCCTTCAGGATCGGCTTGCCGCCGGGATGGCCGAACACGACCTTGTCCACCATCAGCTTGCCCTTGGGAGCTGGCAGCGGCATGGCCGGCGGCTTCGGCGGCGCCTTGGCCAGCAGATCCTTGATCCGGCCATAGGCGGAACGCGACTGGATGAACTGCCGCCACACGCCGATTGCCTGTTCGACCGGTGCCAGCGCACGGCCCATGATGATGGAGCCGGCGATCATCACGCCCGGCGTGACCTGATTCAGCAGAACGTAATAGGCGCCGACCGCCAGGATGGCGACCTGCAGCCCGAAGCGGAAGGCACGGCTGGCGCCGGTGATGGAGCCCGCCCGGTCGCTGGCGATGGATTGCAGCGAGAGGGCGGCGTCATGCATGCCCTGCCACTTGCGCCGCACGCCGCCGATCATGCCCAGCGACTGCACGACCTCGGCATTGCGCCGGCTGGTTTCGGCAAAATCATTGGCCCGCGAGGCATACATGCTGGCAAGGCGCAGCGGATCGCGGGTTCGCAATTCCGTCGCCAGCGCCAGCGAGAACAGGATGATCGCGCCGATCACGCCGACCGCGCCGATCATCGGGTGGAACAGGAACATGACGAAGATGAAGACCGGCACCCAGGGCGCATCGAACAGCGCAAAAATGCCGCTGGTCGTCATGAAGCCGCGCAGCGTCTCCAGATCTCGCAGCACCTGACCTTCCTGGCCGCGGCCGGACCGGTTGGTGATCTCCAGCAGGGCCTGCAGCAGGCGGCCACCCATCAACCGGTCCATGCGGGCGCCCATGCGCACCAGCACGCGGCTGCGAATCGCCTCCAGCCCGCCCATGACGATCAGCATCACAATGGCGATGACGACCAGCGCGACCAGCGTTTCCTTGCTGCGGCTCTGCAGCACACGGTCATAGACCTGCAGCATGAACAGCGGTGCCACCAGCTGCAGCAGGTTCACGAAAAAACTGAATACCGCCGTGGCCATGAGCATGCTGCGGCATTGCTGGATTGCCGCGCCTGCTTCCGTTCTCGCTGTCTGCATTCTGAGTTATTCGCTTCGTTGCTGTGGCCGCACACCGCACGAGAGGCTGCCCATAAGGTCGCTCCTGTGCCGCTGCCCCGCAGGAGTCCCCTACGGAAGTACAGTGAGTTTATAACCGAGCCGCCGGTTAGCGTAAAGCGATGCGCGGCGAGAGGCCGCAGGGGGGCGGCTTCCGGCTTGACGACCCCGCCCTGTCACTCCGGGACAGAGGGGTTTTCCCATGGAAATTTCGACTAGAGGCACACGGTCAGGTTCGCAAAAACAGCCACAAACGGTATATGAAGGGCTGAATGTCGCAGCGGTGACCAGGGAGACACCCCATGTCGGAAGCGGGAACGCCCGTCCAGGACCATTCGGCCCTTCTGGATGAGGAATACTGGAAGAAGCTGTGCCCCGGCCTGCATGTCGTGGACAGGGCCTCCGTCGGCAACCTGCAGACCATAGGCCTGGACGATGCGAGCGCCGCCGCCATCCAGACCCAGCTTGTCCGTGAGGGCTATATCCATGCCCCGCAGGTGGAGTGGGGCATCGACTTTGCCCCGCTGGCAGACGCCGTTTCCACGCTGGTGAGCCGCCGCATACCGCCGCCCTTCGCCTACATCTATGACGAGTTCTGGCTGGTCTTCTACAAGCTGCACAATGTCTTCCAGGCGCTTCTGGGGCCGTCCTACAAGGTGCTGCCCGACTTCTGGATCTGGCATGTCGATCCCAAGACCGCCGAAAGCGGCTGGCAACCGCACCGCGACAAGGGCTGGTTCGCGCTGTTCGAGGATGGATCGCCGAAGGCCCTGACGGTCTGGTTACCGTTGACCCAGGCCACGCCCCTGAATGGCTGCATGTACATCGTCCCCGCGGACCGCGACCCGACCTACGGGACTGAGAACGACAAGGAATGGAAGTTCCAGTTCTCCGACATCCGGGCGCTGCCCGCCGACCCCGGCGACCTGTTCATCTGGAACCAGGCGGTGCTTCATTGGGGCTCGCATTCGAGCCCGCGCGCGCCGCATCCGCGCATCAGCATGGCCTTCGAATTCCAGCGCGGCGATATCGAGCCCTACAATAAGCCCCTCATCGAACCGCTGACCTTCCTCACCTTCGAGCAACGGCTGAAGCTGGTGTGCAAGCAGATACTGCAATACCGCCACATGTATCCGCTCGATCCAGACCTGGAAGCCTTCGCCCGCAAGACCATCGGTGCCTGAGAGCCTGCGGCAGGCTCAGTCGAAATTAAACTCCAGCCCGTCATCCAACGGAATTTCGAAAGCATCCGCCAAGGTGGGCTGCGACTGAAGCAGCTTCCCCTGCAGCTGCGCCATGTGCGACAGGTTGGCGAGGCGCTGGATGGAAAGCAGCTGCGTGTAGATGAAAGGCATGGCGCCGGCCTTGCGCAGCCGCAGGAATGCGTCGTCCGGCAGTGCCTGGAGCTTGTCCTCGTCAATGCGCATGACGCCTGTGACGTCCTGAAGCCCCTCGCCGGTCTCGACCTTCATCGGCCATTCCACGAGCAATTCAAGCTCACTGAGCAACTCGCAGACCTTCCTGGTCGCCCGACGTTCCTGATCCAGCTGGATCAGGAAATTCAGCACCTGGGCGAATTTCCCGACCGGCTGATCCTCGTCGTTGAAGAAGGGCCGCGCATCTTCGAGGTCCGACCTTTCGGTAAGCAGCCCACTCTGCTCGTCGATGCAGACCAGCGTGGTCGGCTCTCCCCCCTCCTCCGCAACGCCCTTCAGCAAGGCGAACGGATAGGCCCTTAGGATAGCCGGCACATAGGTGCCAAGCCAGCGCCCGTCGGGGGCGATGTAGTAGTTCTTGCCCGGCACCAGCGAGCATATGGCCACCGGGGCAATCTCATCCTGCTGGCGAATGAAGCCGATCGGCATATCCGTGCAGGCACGCGGCATTTCGGTCAGGATCAGCGGAATGACCGCCTCCTCATAGGCGAAGCCATAGTCACTGAAGCCATGCCATGACAGGTTGCGGTGCCGTTCCGGGGAAACGGGGACAAGAGATTTATACATTACAAGGGCTTGTCTTTTCGGGCAGTATTCGGCTCGTCAGAATTTCAGGCAATGCCGAGTTGCTTCAGGAAAGGCATTTGCTTGCCAGTGAAGTCGGCAGCGCGGTTCCGCAGTTCAACCAAATTCTGCTCCGGCGTCTCCAGCGTGACACCGTCCTTCAGGATGCGCTGGTTCTGCGCCGAGAGGATCTGCCAGACAAAATCCGCCAGATCCGGCTTGTTCTCCCGCACTGCCAGGAGCATGAGCTGGCTGAACCGGTCCGCTGAAACACCGCTGCCGGTGACGGGGCTGATCAGATAGGGCATGTCCGCACTGGTCCTTGCCCGTTCGAGCAGCACGGCGTTCAGCCGGTCGCAGGACGGCTTCGCTTCCCGGGCCTGCTTGTCGGCCAGGGCGGGAGACACCTGCCCCATCGAGATCATGATCGTCAGCGCCTGCAAAATCTTCTGATAGCCGGTACCGGCCAGCGGCTCCTTCGAAATCATCTCCCGGATGCTCTGCGGCCGTTCGGCAAGGGCATCTGCCAGCGGCTCATAGACCGTTGGCTGCAGGTTCACTTCGCCGACCGGGAAATTGCCCTTGAGGCTCAATCCGGCCCGCGGAAGGGTCAGCGCGAAACGCTGGTTCAGCAGCGCGTTCACCTGCTCCTGAGATGAACAGTTCAGCAGCCCCTTGAGGAAAATATCCCGGCGGAACTGCTGATTGACGCAGAAGTCTCGGACTGTCTCGCGCAGCGCCGGATCGGCGATATCAGCCAGAATCTGCTGCTGATCGACGGTCAGATTGACCACATCGACATGATCCGACGCATTCGCGGGGGCGGCGAAGGTCAGCTTCGCCTCAGCCATCTCGCGCGCAGCATCGCAGTGGTAGAACAGCGTCCAGTCGCGGTTCAGATATTCGTGGGCCAGGTAATTGCGGCTGTGCTTCTGCATCGCCTCAAGACGGGTGCCCAGGAGAGGGTTGGCCTTGAAATAACCAGCATTCGTCTTTTGCAGGCTGTTCAGCAGGTCGATCGCGGAATCGATCCTTGCCGGAATCGGCTTTGCCTTCTCCCCCTCCGCAATCTCGATCATCAGCTTGCGCATCGGCGCGGCTGGCGCCCAGCCCGGCAGCACATTGTAGGAGGCGTAACAGACGCCGCCCGGCTTCAGCCTGCGCCGCAGGAAGTCCCGGATCAGCTTGCGGTTCTCCTCGCTGATCCAGCTATAGACGCCATGCAGCGACACAACATCGAAGGCCGGCAAATCGTCCCTGTTCAGGAACTCCTCGAAGCTGTCATCGAAGAAATGGATATTCTTCAGCTTCGCCGCATCGGCCAGTTTGCGCGCGCCGACGATATGGGAAGGGTTGAAATCGTTCGCATAGACGACGGCCTGGGGGTTGGCCGCCGCGATCATGGTCACGGTCAGCCCGTGTCCACATCCCAGTTCCGCATAGGTGAAGGGCTTGGCGGGATCGGCGAAGGCATCCGCCTGAACCTGCTTCAGCAGCAGATTGAAATTCAGGATGCCGGGAAACATTTCCCGATAGACGCCTTGCGAATATGGGATCTCCGCGACGTAACCCGATGTCCAGGATGTCATCATGCCCCCTTGCGGCCTGTTATCCGTTTCTCGACGGTGACGTTCTTACCCGATCCGTTTCAGCCAGGCTGACGACCAATGGGTGATATTCTCCGTCAAATCGCTTTCCCGGAACGGCCAGGCCGGCTGCTGCAGCAAGAATGCCTTGTTGTCCGCCGCAAATTCCAGAGCCGCCGTCCGCGGATTGTCCTCGACCCATTCCGGCGTGCCCCGCGGCACATCGGCCAGATCGAACATGATGCCATCCGTCGCCACGATGTACGAGCCGGGCGTGACCATACCGGCATAGGCCGCCAGCTCGTCGCGGACATGGGCATAGCTGTGATTCGAATCCAGGATGACCATGACCGTCTCGCCCGGCTTCACCAACGCCTTCACCTGCGATACCACCTCCGGCGCGGTCGAACTGCCTTCAATAAGGGTGATGCGGTCGAACAGCGGATGCGCCTCAATGGCCTTGCGGTTGTGCGGGCGGATCTCGATGTCGATGCCAATGACCCGCCCCTTCTCCATCGCCTTGCACAGGCTGGAGTAGAAGATCAGCGACCCGCCATGCGCCACGCCGGTCTCGATGATGACATCGGGCTGAACTTCGAAGATCGCTTCCTGCATACGCAGCATATCCTCGGGCAGCTGGATCACCGGCCGGCCCATCCAGCTGAAATTATACTGGTACTTCTGGTTCCATCCGACCCGGACCCACTGCCGGGAGATCGCCTCGAACGCCTCTTTCGAATAAAGGTCCAGCGTCCTGCTCTCGCCCGCCTCTTCCAGGGTCAGGCTGGCCGCTTCCGTGTCGATGGTCAGTTTCATACGCCACTCCAGTCAATCAGCTGCACGTCGATGCCGGCGGAGTCGAGAAGCGCCAGGTTCTCGTCGCGGTAATTCGGGTTCATCAGGATCGCGCTGCGGACACCGCGTGCCGGCAAGTCATGCGGCGCCACGATGGGATGCCCCGTTCCAGGGATGAAGCGGCCCTGCTTACCCGGATTCACATCGACAACGCAATCAATCAGCGCACGGTCATGATCGATCAGGTTGGCCAGCGTGGCACCCTTCGCCCCCGCCCCCCAGAGCGCCACCCTGCCCTGCGCGCCTAAATCCTCCACCAGACCGCGCCATCGCTGGCGCAGGCCGGCCTCGGCCTCGGCATAGGCCTTTGCCATGGCCATAGTCTCCGGCCGGGCACGCGAAGGTGTTGCAGCGCCTTTGGACAGATCGGCTTCCAGCCAGAGATACTGCCCGCCGAACACATGATCGACCTTGCGCACGGTAAAGCCGGCCCGCTCGAACGCCAGGCTGAGCGAATTTTCGGTGAACAGCGAGCAATGCTCGTAGAAGAAGTCCCAGACCACCTTGTTGCGCAGAATCCACTCCACGCAGGGCGTCTCGAAATAGACCTTCGCCTTTGGCGACTCCGCCAGCGCCGCATGCACCGCGTGCAGGATGGCCATCGGGTCCGGCACATGTTCGATCACATGCCGGCACACCACCACATCCGCTTTCATCTCCGCGCATTCGGAATCGTAGAACCGGCGGTAGAAGGACAGGCGCCCGTCCAGATCGCTGTCAGGCCCGACATAGGTGGGATCGAACCCAAGGCCGCGATTGCCGCTGCCCGGATAGGCCACGAGCTTGCGCAGAAAATGGCCCTTGCCGCAGCCGACTTCCACGATGGTGCAGTCGCGGACCCCGTGCCTTTCCACAAGGTCGGCGACCAGCCCGTCGAGATAGCCGTCGAAATAGCCGGAACAGGTCTGGGTGTTGTCGTAATTCGGCCCGTAGCTGACGCGCGACAGATCGAAGGAACGGTTGAACACGAAACCGCAATGCCCGCACACGCTCATATCCAGTTCGCCGCGGACGATATTGCGCGCGGCATCGGCATCGGGCATCAGCAGGTTCTGGTGACTGGGCACCTGACTGCGATTCACGAAATCCGCGAGATCGGTTTCCCCGCAGACCGGACAGCGGGTCATGAGCGGGCCTCGTCGATCATTCCTTGCAACCCTTCGCGCAGGGCCGTCCTCTTTTCCCAGCCAAGCGCCCTCAGTTTCGTGTTGTCGCCGATCAACAGCGGCGGTTCGCCGGGCCTGGCGCCCGGCAGACCGAGCACAGCGCGCGGGTCGGCGTCCATCATCTCCGCCAGCAGGGTGACCAGATCGGCCAGCTTCATCGGCTCGCCGGAGGAGATATTGAACGCCCCCTCCCCCCTATGCAGCAGGGTCACGAAACTCTCGGCCACATCTCGTACATGTAGAAAATCCCGGCAAGCGCCGGCATTTACACCGAAGGGCGCGCGCTTCCCGTCGAAGACATCGATCAGCGAGGGGATCAGCCGCTGCCCCGACTCGCCGGGGCCGAAGGGCAGGAAGATCCGCCCCCAGGCACAGGGCATGCCATGCTGCCGGCACACCGCCATCGCCAGCCGCCGCGTGGCATCCTTGGCGGCACCATAGAGCGTAGCCGGTTCCAACGGCGTCGCGTCCTCAAGGCAGATGCCATGCGACCAGTCATATTCGGCGCAGGTGCCGGCAATCACCGCCTTCTTGCCGTCCGCTTCACAGAACGCCTCGGCCAGCCGCGCAGTGGCATCAGCCCAGCGCAGATTCAGCGGCGAGGTCCAGTATTTGCCATGCTCGGCATACCAGGCGAGGTGCAGCAGGTGCGTCGCCCCGGCATCCCTCACGATCTCCGCGAAATCCGCCCCCGCCAGCAAATCGGCTTCGATAAAGTCGCCGGTACCCTCCGGCCTGCGCCGCCCGACCGCCACCGTCTCGATGCCGTGGCGCCGAAGTGCAGCGAGCATATGCCGGCCCAGGAAGCCGCTGCCGCCGGTCAGCAGAACCCTCATCCCCCGTCCCGCCCTTCCGTGACCGTCAGGCGGGGCACGGCGGTCACGAAGCGCCCGCCCCAGTCCCGGACATAGGCAAGCTGCGCGGTGACCTCCTCGCACAGGTTCCACGGCAGGATCAGCACGAAATCCGGCCTGTCGGCCTTGAGATGATCCTCCGCGACGATGGGAATGCGGCTGCCGGGCATGAACCGGCCCTGCTTGGCCGGGTTGCGGTCCACCACATAGGGCAGCAAGTCGGGCCGCACACCGGCGAAGTTCAGCAGCGTGTTGCCCTTGGCCGCGGCACCATAGGCGCCGATTTTCAGCCCCTGCCGTTTCGCCTCGATCAGGAAGGCGAACAGATCGTCCTTCACCCGCTCCGCCTTTGCCTGGAAGCCGGCATAGAAGGCCGGGCTGTCCATGCCAGCGGCGCTCTCCCGCGCGCGCAGCGCCGCAACGGCATCGCTCACCGGATGGCTTCCGGCATCGCTCCGCTGGGCAAGGATGCGCAGACTGCCGCCATGGGTCGGCAATTCCTCGACATCGAAGATTGTCAGCCCGTTGGCCTTGAAGATGCGCTCCACCGCCAGCAGCGACAGGTAGGAATAATGCTCGTGATAGGCGGTATCGAACTGGGTCTCCTCCACCATCCGCATCAGATGCGGGAACTCGAAGGTGGCCACGCCCTGCGGCTTCAGCAGCCGGGCGAAGCCGGCAACGAAATCGTTGATGTCCGGCACATGCGCCAGCACGTTGTTGGCGGCGATCAGGTCGGCCTGCCGGTCCTTTGCCGCCAGTTCCCCGGCAAGCGCGACGCCGAAGAAGCGCTCCACGATTTCGATACCCTTCGCCCGGGCGGCCGCCGCCGTGCTGGCCGTCGGCTCGATGCCATAGCAGGGAATGCCAGCCTGCCGCACATATTGCAGCAGATAGCCGTCATTCGCCGCGACCTCGGCCACCATGCTGTCCGCGCCCAGGCCGAAGCGCGCCGCCATGTCCTGCACATAGCGTTCGGCATGGGCCAGCCAGGAGGTGGAGAAGGAACTGAAATAGGCGTAATCCTCGGTGAACAACGCCTCGCGCCCGGCATGGTCCTCGGTCTGCACCAGCCAGCAGCTTTCGCACACCAGCAGCCGCAGGGGAAACCAGACCTCCGGCGCGCGCAGCGCCGCTTGCGTCAGATAGGCGTTGGAGGGCGGCGCGCTGCCCAGATCCAGGAACGGAAGCGAGAGTTCCGATCCGCAATGACGACACTTCACAGGCGCACCCCCACAAATCCCGTCGCGATCAGCGGGTGCGCGCGGTCCCGCTCCGACATTTCCGATATCTCCAGCGGCCACGCGATCGCGAGCGCCGGATCGACGGGGCTGAGCCCCCCTTCGGCCTCCGGCGCGTAAGCGGCACTGTGGCAATAGAGCAGTTCGGCATCCGCCGTCAAAGCCTGAAACCCATGCGCGAAACCTTCCGGGATCAGCAGTGCCTTCCCGTTCTCCGCCGACAATATCTCCGCATGCCAGGCGAGGAAGCTTGGGGAATCCGCGCGCAGATCGACTGCAACGTCCCAGACTTCTCCCCTGATGCAGGAAACCAGCTTCATCTCGGCATGCGGCGGATGCTGGAAATGCAGGCCGCGCACCGTTCCCTTGCGGGCCGTCATGGTGTGGTTGATCTGCGCGATTGGTTTGCTCCAGCCGGCTTCGGCCAGTTCCTCGGCGCAGAACAGCCGGGAAAGGAAGCCGCGATGGTCGCCGAACCGCCGGCGTTCGACAAGCTTCAGGCTGGGCAGTTTCAGCCCGGCAGGCGGCAGGGCGCTGACGATAAACCGGCTCAAAGCTTGCCCTCATATTCGGCAATTTCCGCCTCGCATAGTGCCCGTGCATCGCCTCCCCCCTGCTGAGCACGATACCAGGCCAATGTGCGCTCCACGGCCTGCGCGAGCGGCCATCTTGGCGCGACGCCCAGGATCGACCGCGCCTTGCCGGCATCAAGCGCCAGCAGGCCGGCCTCATGCGGGCCTTCCTGGCCATCACCATAGCGCACCGCACCGACGCCATAGGCCGCGCGAGCCAGTTCCACGACATCACGCACCGAAGCCACCCCGGCGCTATCCGGTCCGAAATTATAGGCACCGGCCAGATTGGGCCGGTCCCAGGATTGCCGCGCCAGCGACATATAGCCGGCCAGCGGCTCCAGCACATGCTGCCAGGGCCGGACCGCGTTGGGCCGGCGGATATCCAGTACCGTACCGGCCTGCCATGCCCGAACGGCATCGGGGATCAGCCGGTCCATGGACCAGTCGCCGCCACCGATGACGTTTCCTGCACGGGCACTGGAAACCGCCACCCTTTGCTCTGCAAGAAAGGCGTCTCTGTAACTGGCGATCACGATCTCCGACGCTGCCTTGCTGGCGCTGTAGGGATCATGGCCGCCCAAAGGCTCGTCCTCGCGGTAAGGTTGTAACCGCTCGTGATTGCGATAGACCTTGTCGGTCGTCACCATCACCGCAACCTTCACCGTCTCCAGCCCGCGCAGCGCTTCCAGCACATGCGCTGTTCCCATAACATTGCTGGAGAAGGTGTCCAGCGGCTGGGCATAGCTGGCACGTACGAGAGGCTGCGCAGCGAGATGGAAGACGATATCCGGCCGCGCCGAGCGGACCATCCCGGACAGCGCTTCAGCGTCGCGTATGTCGCAGAAATGGCTGTCAATGCCATCGGCAATGCGTGCCAGCTCGAACAGGTTCGGACTCGTATTCGGCGGCAAGGCGATTCCCGTTACCCGCGCCCCCAGACGCTGCAGCCAGAGCGCAAGCCACCCCCCCTTGAATCCGGTATGCCCGGTGATCAGCACGCGCTTTTCGCGCCAGAAATCCAACGCCGGCTCCATTACCACATCTTCCAGGGCGCCTTGCCGGACTCCCAGAGTTCCTCCAGCAGGTTCTTCTCGCGCAGCGTGTCCATCGGCTGCCAGAAGCCGGTATGTTCGAAGGCGCGCAGCTGATCGTCGGCGGCGAGGCTGTTCATCGGCTCCAGCTCCCAGCTCGTCTGGTCGCCCTTGATCCGCCCGATGACCCTGGGCGACAGCACGAAGAAGCCGCCATTGATCCAGCCGCCATCGCCGCGCGGCTTCTCGACGAACCCGCGCACGGAATCGCCCTCGCGCAGCAGTGAGCCGAAGCGGCCGGGCGGGCGCACCGCCGTCACCGTGGCGTCCCGGCCATGCCGGCGATGGAAGTCGAGCGCGGCCGAAATGTCGATATCCGCCACCCCGTCGCCATAGGTGAAGCAGAACGACTCCTCGCCTTCCAGATAGGGGGCGACCCGGCGCAGCCTTCCGCCGGTCATCGTGTCCTCGCCGGTATCGACCAGCGTCACGCGCCAGGGCTCGGATTTCTGCTCATGCACTTCCATGCGGTTGTTTTCCATGTCGAAGGTTACGTCCGACATGTGCAGGAAGTAATTGGCGAAATATTCCTTGATGACATAGCCGCGATAGCCGCAGCAGATCACGAATTCGGTCACGCCATGGGCCGAATACATCTTCATGATGTGCCACAGGATCGGCTTGCCGCCGATCTCGATCATCGGTTTCGGCTTCAGATGCGTTTCCTCGGAAATCCGTGTGCCGAGGCCGCCTGCCAGTATCACCGCCTTCATTAATGCCCTCCAGCCGCTATCCCCCGCGGCGGCGCCTATACTGTCCTCCCCGGGTGGATTCGTCCACAGGACCGATACAGGAAAACCCGCAAGGCATGAACCTTGCGGGTTTTCCGTTTCGCCAGAAGGCCGGCCCGGTCAGATGAAGTCGCCCGCCTGCAGCGAGGTTATGCCGGTCAGGATGATGATACTGCTCTGGCCGGCAGCATCGAGGTCAGCATTTGCCGCGTTGGTGACGACCAGCAGATCCGCACCGCCGCCGAAGTTAGTGGTGAAAACCCCGGTACCGCTGTTGAAATCGCCGCGTATCGAATAATTGTTGTTGCCCGTCAGGTTCGACGCATTGCTGCCAGCACCAAAGCTCGTGTAGCTGCCGGCCGTCGCGACATCCAGCCTGTCCGTGCCCGACACGAAATCGGTGATCACGTCCACGCCGCTGCCAAAAGTCATCGTCTCGCCATTGCCCAGGTTGGCGACCGTGATGGTCTCGGCAGTACGCGCCACCGAATCGCCGCCGGCCTGCACGAACACATCCGCACCGCCGCCGCCGCTCATCTGGTCGGCGCCGGTGCCGCCCGTAATCGTATCATTGCCGTCACCACCGCTAAGCGTATCCGCGCCTGCGGTGCCGGTGATGGTCTGGTTGACGATGAGGGCGGTGGTGCCGGTGTTGCTGCTGCCGTTTGTGAGTGTGTTGTTGGCAGTGGAGAGT
>NZ_AMRL01000040.1 GCF_000299935.1 Oceanibaculum indicum P24
CGGCTCGCCGATCACGCCGGTGGAGGCCAGGAACACCTCCGAAGGCTTGCAGCCGATCGCCTTGGCCGCTGCCTCGGCGGTGGCGACCGCGCCGTCATGGCCCTTCTTGCCGGTGAAGGCGTTGGCGTTGCCGGAATTCACCAGCACCGCGCGGCCCCTGCCGTCCGCCAGATTGGCGCGGCACCATTCGACCGGCGCCGAGGCGGTCAGCGACTTGGTCAGCGTGCCCGCGACCGTGGTGCCGGGCGCCAGCTCCGCCAGGAACACGTCGGTGCGACCCTTGTAGCGCACGCCAGCCTCGGCAGAGGCCAGGGTGACGCCGGCAATTGACGGCATGTCCGGAAAACGGGCCGGGGCCAGGGGGGAAACCTTCAGCGCCACGATGATCCTCTCCCTCTAACTAGCTGCTGCTTATTTCGGCTGGGTCTGCTGCGGCGGCAGCGGCTGGCCGTCCATGCTGAACCGCTCGATGGTCGCCTTGGCGCGCAGTTCCGCCAGGATGTGGCGGGCTTCCTGCTCGGCCAGCTCGGCGCGAATCTGCTCGCTGGCCTGCTCCAGGCTGGGCGGGGCAACGTCGCGACGGTCGGCGACCTTGATCACATGCCAGCCGAACTGCGACTTCACCGGCTCCTTGCTGTAGGCGCCGGGCGCCAGCTCGAAGGCGGCGGCGGAGAATTCCGGCACCATCTGCTCGGCAGTGAAATAGCCGAGGTCGCCGCCATTGGCGGCACCGGGATCGATCGACTTTTCCTTGGCCAGCGCCGCGAAGTCGGCACCCTTGTCGAGTTCGCGCACGATGTCCTTCGCCGTCGCCTCGTCCGAGACCAGGATATGGCTGGCCCGGATTTCCTCGGCCTTCGGCATCTCGGCGCGCAGCTTTTCGTATTCCGCCTTGACCTTGTCCTCGCTGATCGCCGCTTCCAGCTTCTCGGTCAGGTACTGTTCCTGGATCAGCTGGTCGCGATAGCGCTCGACGCGGCGCTTCACCTCCGGGTTCTCGGCCATGCCGGCGGCCTTGGCCTCGCGCTGCAGCAGCTCGCCGTCGATGGCGCGCTCCAGCAAGGCCGGGAACAGCATCTGCAGCGGAATGTCGCGGTACTGCTGCGGCAGGGTCGCGACCAGCGCGGCGATATCGCTCTGCCGGATCTTCGTGCCATCGACGCTGGCGACAATCGGGTCCGCCTCGCCGGCGGCGGCAGGCTGTTGCGCCAGGGCCGGAACGGCGACCGCGCCAATGAGCGCGCCCAGAAGGGCGCCTGTGACGGCGGGGGCGAAGGATCGAAGGGGATGGCGCATGGCTGTCTCGTTTCCTGTTCTGGTCCGGTTTTAACGCGTGCGGGCGGACCCGTTATTGTGCCGCCTGCCGGCGGCGCGGGGGGACAGTAGCGCAGCCCGCCGGGCGGCGGAAGGCGCTTTCCTGTCCAGTCATATGGAGCCCTGCATAGCAGAAAGGAAGCCGCCCTGCGACCGCGCGGAGCTCTGCTCCGGGGGCGGCAGCGTTGACAGTATTTGACGATGCCCCTATCTGTCAGCCACGCAGGCTCCCTTCTTTCTTCATGTACACCCCGAGGTTTCCCATGTTCGGCGCCATCGCCAGAAGCTTGTTCGGCTCATCGAACGACCGCGTGGTCAAGCGCCTGCGCAAGAAGGTCGAGGCGATCAACGCGCTGGAGGCGGAGCATCAGGCCCTGTCGGACGAGGCGCTGCGCGGCCGCACCGAGGAGTTCCGCAAGCGGCTGAACGAGGGTGCCACGCTGGACGACATCCTGCCCGAAGCCTTCGCCACGGTGCGCGAGGCGGCAAAGCGCACGCTGGGCCTGCGGCCCTTCGACGTGCAGCTGATGGGCGGCATGGTGCTGCATGAGGGCATGATCAGCGAGATGAAGACCGGCGAGGGCAAGACGCTGGTCGCCACGCTGCCGGTCTATCTTAATGCGCTGTCGGGCAAGGGTGTGCATGTCGTCACGGTGAACGATTATCTGGCAAGCCGCGATGCCGCCTGGATGGGTCGGGTCTATAATTTCCTCGGCCTGTCGGTCGGCGTCATCAAGCATGGCATCGAGGAGGATGACCGCCGCGCCGCCTATGCCGCCGACATCACCTACGGCACCAACAACGAATTCGGCTTCGACTATCTGCGCGACAATATGAAGTTCCGGCTGGAGGACATGGTCCAGCGCGACTTCAACTTCGCCATCGTTGACGAGGTGGACTCGATCCTGGTGGACGAGGCGCGCACGCCGCTGATCATCTCCGGCCCGGCCGAGGATTCCTCGGAACTGTATCGTGCGATGAACGCGCTGATTCCGAACCTGACCGCCGAGGATTACGAGAAGGACGAGAAGCAGCGCGCGGTCACCCTGACCGAGGTTGGCACGGAGAAGATGGAGCAGCTGCTGCGCGAGGCCGGCATGCTGACCCAGGGCGATCTCTACGATATCCACAATGTCACGCTGGTTCATCACATGAACCAGGCCTTGCGCGCCCACCAGCTGTTCCAGCGCGATGTCGATTACATCGTGAAGAATGACAAGCTGGTCATCATCGACGAATTCACCGGCCGCATGATGGAAGGCCGGCGCTATTCCGAAGGGCTGCATCAGGCGCTGGAAGCCAAGGAAGGCGTGACCATCCAGCAGGAAAACCAGACGCTGGCCTCGATCACCTTCCAGAATTATTTCCGGCTCTATCCGAAGCTGGCCGGCATGACCGGCACGGCGATGACCGAAGCGGCGGAGTTTGCCGAGATCTACGGGCTCGAAGTGGTCGAGATGCCGACCAACGTGCCGATGGCCCGCAAGGACCATGATGACGAGGTCTATCGCAGCCAGCGCGAGAAGTTCGACGGCATCATCGAGCTGGTCCGGGAATGCCAGGCGCGCAAGCAGCCGGTGCTGGTCGGCACGGTCTCCATCGAGAAGTCGGAAATGCTGTCCGAGGCGCTGAAGGCCAAGGGCATCCCGCATGAGGTGCTGAACGCGCGCTATCACGAGCAGGAAGCCTCGATCATCTCGCAGGCCGGTCGTCCCGGCGCGGTCACCATCGCCACCAACATGGCCGGCCGCGGCACCGACATCCAGCTGGGCGGCAATCTGGAGATGGCGCTGGCGCTGCGCCTGCAGGGCGTCGAGGACGAGGCGGAGATCGCCCGCATCACCGAACAGGTGAAGGCGGAAATCGGGGAAGGCCAGCGCATCGTGAAGGAGGCCGGCGGCCTCTATGTCGTCGGCACCGAGCGGCATGAGAGCCGCCGCATCGACAACCAGCTGCGCGGCCGTTCCGGCCGTCAGGGCGATCCCGGCGCCTCCAAATTCTTCCTGGCGCTCGACGATGATCTGATGCGCATCTTCGGGTCCGAGCGGATGGACGGCATGCTTCAGAAGCTGGGGCTGAAGGAAGGCGAGGCCATCGTCCACCCCTGGATCAACAAGGCGCTGGAGAAGGCGCAGCAGAAGGTCGAGGCGCGCAACTTCGAAATCCGCAAGCAGCTGCTGAAATACGACGATGTGATGAATGACCAGCGCAAGGTCATTTACGAGCAGCGCAAGGAGATCATGCGCGCCAAGGAGGTGCAGCAGATCATTCTCGATATGCGCCACGAGGTGGTGGAAGACCTCGTCGCGTCCTGCATCCCGGCCAATGCCTATGCCGAGCAGTGGGATATCGAGCGGCTGCATCAGGAAGTAGGCCGCTTGTTCAACCTCGACCTGCCGATCGCGGACTGGGCCAAGGAAGAGGGCATCGCCGACCAGGAGATCCAGGACCGCATTATCGATGCGGTGGACCGCAAGATGGCGGAGAAGGTCGCCAATTACGGCGCCGACATCATGCGCATGGCGGAAAAGAGCCTGCTGCTGCAGATCCTCGACCAGTGCTGGAAGGATCACCTGCTGCAGCTCGACCATCTGCGCCAGGGCGTGTCGCTGCGCGCCTATGCGCAGAAGGACCCGCTGAACGAGTACAAGCGCGAGGCCTTCCTGCTGTTCGACGGGCTGCTGAGCCGGCTGCGCGAGACCGTTGTCTCGGTGCTGGCCCATGTCGAGATGCGTGTGAACCGGCCGGAGGATCTGCAGCCGCAACCGCAGGAAATGCATGAGACGCGGCATGACCCGGCGCTGGACGAGACGGTCGGTGCCAATGGCGAGCCGGCCCCCGGCGGGTTTGCCGGCGGTGCCGAGCCCGGCCGCCGCATGGCCGCCGCGGCGGTCGATCCGAACGACCCGAGCACCTGGGGCAAGGTCCAGCGTAACGCGCCCTGCCCGTGCGGTTCCGGCAAGAAGTTCAAGCACTGCCACGGGCAGTTCGCCTGAGGCCGGTATCGGGGTAGTCAGATTCGCGCAGAATCAGAATCGCACGAATCCGTCAAGTTTTTTCTTGATTATGTTTAAGGGAAAATTAATACTGATTTGTCGATAGGCAACCCAGAACGGGGGCGCAAGGTGTTGGTGCCGTCAGTAGCGACGTTGGATCCCATCTCTTCGGCCGGCTTTGCCGGGCGGAGCGATAGTGATTCCAGCCCCGCTATCTATCAGTCGGAACCCCTGCCGACGCAGATCGCCTACAGCGCGACGCGCCTGTCCTACGATTCCGAAATCCGCCGCCTGTTCTTCCAGTACCGAGATACCGATACCGGCGAGGTCGAACGCGAGATTCCGTCGCGGGAGGCCCTGCGCGCCTATGAGCAGCAGGAACGGGGGCGCGAGGAGACGGGGCGTGAGGTCAATGAGGCCGACGATGCGGTGAACCGCCGGCTGCAGGTCAGGGTCATCGACGGCGAGTCGGTGAGTCAGGCGCGCAATGTCACCTCTGGCACAGAAACCGACTCCGGCAGCGACAGCCCGTCCACGGACAGCAGCGCTCCGCGCGGCGTCACGACCGACCAGCTCGTCTGATTTCCTTCTGATCCCTATTCCACGCGGAACGGCAGATTGCCGGCTGCTGCAGCACCCTTGCCGTCGCGCACCGTGACATAGAGCCGGTAGGCACCGGGGGCGAGGCCGCCCAGGGTAACGGCCTCCTTGCTGGCCTTGCGGACGGCTTCAGGGTAGCGTCGCAGCTCCGGCTCGGCGTCGCCGGCCTTCAGCAGCGTCTGCTGCTCCTCCATGATTTCCCACTCGACAGCCAGCGGATCGCCGTCCGGGTCGCTGGCTTCCAGCCGGGCGGATATCTCCCGGCCCAGCGGCAGGCTATTGGTCCCGGCAAAGGCCAGGGCGGTGATGCGCGGTGCGCGGTTGCCGCCGGGCGTGTTGCCGTCCCAGGCCTTGGCCATGATTTCCGTGGTCTGTTTCCACTCGCCGGTCGGCAGCAGCAGGCTGTGCCAGGTGTGGGTGACCTCCTGCTTCCAGCCCCACAGGAACAATATCTGCCCGGCTGTATCCGGTCCGATGGCAGCAAGCTGCTTGTCCAGCAGCGTCGCCTTCTGCGTGCTGGTTGGCTCGATGGCCGCCCCCCACTCGGTCTTCGGCGCCTGCCACTGGCCGATGGCGCCCAGCTCGGTGAGGATCAGCGGCCCGGTCCAGCCCTGCGCACGCACGCGCGCCGGCACGCTGGGCACGCTCTCGCCATAGGAATTGATGCCCAGCACATCGATGCTGGGGGCCTGGGCCTTCAGCTTCGCCACCTTGTCCGTGCCGGTTTCGGCCAGCACCGCCAGGGTGGGGTGGTGCGGGTCGAGCGATTTCACCAGCCGGGCCGCCTCTTCGATGGCGGGCCAGACCCTGCTGTCGTCCGCAAGCTCCGACTCGACCTCATTGCCGATGCCCCACATCAGCAGGGCGGGATGGTCCCTGTGCGCCAGCACGAACTCGCGCAGCCGCGCCATCTGCGGGCCGACATGGGCCGGGTTGTCGTAATCGAAGCCGCGCCTGGGGTGTTCCAGCCAGAAGCCCAGGATCACCTTCAGCCCCAGCCGCTGTGCCTCGTCCAGCACATCCTCGGCATTGTCGCCATAGGTGCGGATGGTGGTGACGCCAAGGCCGGGCAGCATGTCGAGATTGCCCCAACCGGCCACGCCATGCGCCTGGAAGGGCTTGCCATCCACCAGCAGTCGCGTGCCCTCGACACGGACATCCGCGTGCGCCGGAAGGGTGGCCAGCAGCAGGAACAGCAGGGGCAGGACGCGGCGAAACGGCATGGAACCTCCGAGGGCCTCCGGCTTCATGGTCTTTTCGGGGCAGGCGTTGAACCGGATACCGCCCTTCCTATCTCAACGGAGCAAAGCAGCGAAGTGTGGAGAAAAGATGGACCCGACGAAATTCCTCGACCAGTTCCTTGGCGGCAACTCGAAGCAGAAACTGCAACAGGCCGGAGGCGCGGCGAAACAGCAGTTCGACCGCATGGGCGGTATGGGCGGCTTTGCCGGCGGGGCGGCGGCTGGCGGGCTGGCCGGACTGCTGCTGGGTAATAAGAAGGTGCGCAAGATGGCCGGCGGCGTTGTCGGCTATGGCGGGGCGGCGGCGCTGGGCGCGCTCGCCTTCAAGGCCTATCAGAACTGGCAGCAGGGAAAGCAGGCGGAGTCAGCACCGGTCGCGACCGAGGCCGACATGCCGAGGACCGAGGCGCGCTTCCTGCCCGATTCCGCACCGGCCGCCACGGGTGAGCCGTTCCAGCTGTCGCTGATCCGCGCGATGATCGGCGCGACCAAGGCCGACGGCCATGTCGATGCCGAGGAGCAGAAGCGCCTGTTCGAGCAGGTCGAGCGGATGGGGCTGGATGCCGAGGCCAAGGGCTTCGTGTTCGATGCGCTGGCAAAGCCCACGGACCTGTCGGAGGTCGCCGCCGCTGCCCGCACGCAAGAGCAGGCGGCGGAGCTCTATCTTGTCTCCCGCCTTGCCATCGATCCCGACCATCCGGCGGAGAAGGCCTATCTGGAAGCGCTCGCCCACCGGCTGAACCTGCCGGCGGAGCTTGCCGCACATCTCGACCGCCAGGCGGAGGCCGGGCTGGCGGCGTAAGAACTGAATAGCTAAGGCTGGTGAGGGCGCTACGTCCAACTTCGACCGTCATTCCCGGGCTTGTCCCGGGAATCCAGGGTTCAACCTGCCCGACCAACGATCCAGCTAGCGGAAACCTGGACCCCCGGCACAAGGCCGGGGGTGACAGTTAGTATATATAACGGCCCATACGGGGGCTTGGTATGACAGTGAAGAAGAGCTGTTTACCGCCCCTCGAAGCCTTTCAGGAAGCTGGCCAGATTCTCGCCGAGGATGTCGGACGGGTAGCCGCCCTCCTGCACCAGCACGCTCGGCAGGCCGAGGCCGGCGATGGCCGCGCCGATGCGCCCGAAGCCCGGCGTGGTAATGTGGAAGAAGCGCAAGGGGTCGGCCTCGGAGGCGTCCAGCCCCAGCGCCACCACCAGCGCGCCCGGCTGGAATGCTTTCACCGCCGCCAGCGCCGGTTCCAGCGCCTCCAGATAGGCATCGTCGCCGGTGCCCTGCGGCAGCGGGATGTTCAGGTTGCAGCCGGTGCCGATGCCTTCGCCGCGCTCATCCTCGAAGCCCGTATACCAAGGGTAGAAGCTGGTCGGGTCGCCATGTAGCGAGACCGTCAGCACATCGTCGCGCCCATAGAAGATGCCTTGCGTGCCGTTGCCGTGATGCACGTCCACATCCAGGATCGCCACCCGGCCGAACTTGGCGAGCAGCGCTTGCGCGGCGATGGCGCTGTTGTTCAGGAAGCAGAAGCCGCCCGACAGATCGTGATAGGCGTGATGCCCCGGCGGCCGGCACAGCGCATAGGCGGACCGTTCGCCTGACTCGACATGGGCAGCAGCGGCCAACGCGGTCTGCGCCGACCAGTACACGCCCTCCCAGGTGCCGGCCCCGATCGGGCAGGCGGTGTCGGTGGTGTAATAGCCGACGCGGGATACGATGGAGGCCTTCGCGCCGATCCCCCTGATGTCCGCCATGTGCCGGCTGGGATGCACGTTCGGCGTGATCTCCGCCGAGGCGTTCGGCAGCGCCGACCAGTCGGCATGTGCGGTCTTCAGGAAATCGACATAGCCGGCATCGTGGATGGCGCGGATCGGTGCCTCGCCGCGATCTTCCGGTGCACGCACATCATGGCCGGCGGCTTTCGCCGCCTTCAGGAAGACGTGCGCGCGCTCGGCCTGTTCCGGGCTCTGCGTCACCTGCCCCCGGAAGATGAAGGTCTTCGGGTCATGGCGTTCCTGCTGCGGGGCGTAGAAGACGGGAATGGACATCAGGCCGCCTTCTCCAGGCCGCACCAGTCGGCGATGAACAGGGCGACGGACTGCGTGACCTTGCGGATCGACTCGATGCTCACACGCTCGTCGAAGCCATGGATTTCCGTCGATTTCGGGCCATAGACCATGGCCGGGATATTGGCGTAGAGGCCATAGAAGCGGGCATCGGTGGTGCCGGTGAAGATGCGCTTCTGCAACTCCTCGCCATAGACCGTCTTGTGGCAGCTCTTCAGCAGATCCTGGCCTTCCTCGCCGCCTTCCAGCACATAACCTTCCGCCTGGAAGCCATGATAGACGATCTGCGGCGGGTTGTTGGCGAGGAAGCTGCTCTTGCGCGACGCGCCGGCCACGGTCTCCTCGACGGCGCGGCGGACATCGGCCAGATCCTGGCCCGGATAGCAGGATATCCGCATGTCGAAGGTGCACCAGGCCGGCACCGAGCTGGTCCAGTCGCCGCCCTCGATCTTCGAGACCACGAAATTGATCGGATGTTCCTCGTCATGGAACATCGGGTGGCGGTCCTTGTTCCATTCCGCCTCCAGCCCGTGCAGCGCCTCGATGATCGGGAAGCAGGCCTCGATGGCGTTGGAGCCCGACCCGGCATAGGCGACATGGGCCGGGCGGCCGCGCACCTTCACCTGGAACCACATGACGCCAACCTGGGCGGAGCCCAGCCGGTCGCCCGACGGCTCGGTGATGATCGCGGTGTCGGCGCGGTAGCCGCGCTGCAGGCAGGCCAGCGCGCCATTGCCGGTGCACTCCTCCTCCACCACCGACTGGAAATGGATATCGCCCGCCGGCATGTAGCCGAGGCGGCGCAGCGCATCGACGGCATAGAGGTTGATGGCGAGGCCAGCCTTCATGTCGCCGGCACCTCTTCCATACAGCCAGTCGCCATCGACATAGGAATCGAAGGGCGGGCGCGTCCACATGTCCAGCGGGCCGGTCGGCACCACGTCGATATGGCCGTTCAGGATCAGCGACTTGCCCTTGGCATTGTTGGGGCGGTGCGAGCCGACCACGTTCCAGGCATCGTCATAGGAGATGTGGACCGGGGAGAAGCCGGGCAGGTTCTGGATGTCCTCGACATTGATCTTCCAGCGGTCCACCGTGTAGCCGCGCTCCTTCATGGAGCGCGCCATGAAATCCTGCGCCGTTGCCTCCTGGCCGCGCAGCGAGGGCAGCCGGACCAGCTCCGCCGTGTAGTCGATCTGCTCCTGAAGCCCGTCATCGACCGCTTTCAGGATCTTTGTCGTCAGTTCGGTATCGGGCATCGCCGTCTCCTGTTCGCTTATGCTTGGCTGCTGTGGATGTTGTGAGTATCAGTGACAAGTAGAACAGATGCAACGTGGCACAGCACAGGGTAGGCTGGCGCGTTATGCAGGGCAAAAGGGAAGTGGCGAGATGAAGAATATTCAGATCAGCGGCGACCGGCTGTGGGACAGCCTGATGGAGATGGCGAAGATCGGCGCGACCGAGAAGGGCGGCAATTGCCGCCTGGCGGCCAGCGATCTGGACAAGCAAGGCCGCGACCTGTTCGTGCGCTGGTGCAAGGAGGCCGGCTGCACCGTCACGGTCGACAGGATCGGCAACATCTTCGCCCGCCGGCCCGGCAAGAACAACGATCTGCCGCCGGTGATGACCGGCAGCCATCTCGACACCCAGCCGACCGGCGGCCGCTTCGACGGCGTCTATGGCGTGCTGGCGGGGCTGGAGGTCGTGCGCACGCTGAACGATGCCGGCATCGAGACCGAGGCGCCGGTCGAGGTGGTGGTCTGGACCAACGAGGAAGGCTCGCGCTTCTCCCCGGCGATGATGGGGTCGGGCGTGTTCGCCGGCGTGTTCCCGCTGGAGGAGATCCAGGCCAAGCAGGATATCGACGGGCTGAAGCTGGGCGACGAGCTGCGCCGCATCGGCTATGAGGGCACGGCGCCGATGGGCAAGCCGGTGAAGGCCTATTTCGAGGCGCATATCGAGCAGGGGCCAATCCTGGAAGCGGAGAAGAAGCCGGTCGGCATCGTCACCGGCGCGCAGGGCCAGCGTTGGTACGAGGTGACAGTGGTCGGACAGGAGGCGCATGCCGGCCCGACGCCGATGGCGGTGCGCCGCGACGCGCTGGTCGGCGCTTCGCGCATGATCCAGGAGGTGAACCGTATCGGCCTCGCCAACCAGCCCTATGCCTGTGCCACGGTCGGCTTCCTGCAGGTCAGCCCGAATTCGCGCAATGTCATTCCGGGGCGGGTGTTCTTCGCCGTCGATTTCCGCCATCCCGACGATGCGGTACTGACCAAGATGGACAAGGAACTGCGCGAGGCCTGTGCGAAAATTGCCGCCGAGGCCGGGCTGGAGGTCGAGGTCAGCGAGTTCTGGTATTTCCCGCCGACACCGTTCGACGAGAAATGCGTCGCCGCCGTGCGCGAGGGCGCGAAGCTCTATGGCTACGACAATATGGAGATCGTCTCCGGTGCCGGGCATGACGCGGTCTATATGGCGAAGGTGGCCCCCACCGGCATGATCTTCGTGCCCTGCGAGGGCGGCATCAGCCATAACGAGATCGAGAATGCCGACCCGAAGGATCTGGAAGCGGGCGGCAATGTGCTGCTGCACGCCATGCTGGAACGCGCGCAAGGGTAAGCATGACACTGCGTCCTGCCAGGATCGAGGATTGTCCGGCGCTCACCGATCTGGTGATGCGCTCCAAGGCGTATTGGGGCTATGACGCAGCCTTCATGGAAAGTTGCCGGGAGGAGCTTGCGGTCACGCCGGAGCGGCTGGCCACCCAGCCCTGCTTCGTGCTGGAACGCGACGGCAGGATGGCCGGCATCTGGGCGCTCGATCTGTCCGGGGAGGTGCCGGAGGTGGCGCTGATGTTCTCCGACCCGGCCCATATCGGCAGCGGTGTTGGGCGTATCCTCTGGCAGCATATGACCGCCAAGTTGCGCCGGCTGGGCCAGGGCCGCGTGCGGCTGGATGCCGACCCGAATGCAGAGCCGTTCTATGAGCGCATGGGCTGCTGGCAGATCGGCACGAACGCCTCGCCCTCGACGGGCCGCATCCTGAAACGCTATGAGGCCGACGCGGCGGTGGTGCTGACGACGGAGCGGCTCATCCTGCGCTGTTACGCGCCAGGCGAGGATGAGGCGCTCTATCCGATCATGAGCGACCCGACCACCATGCGCTTCTGGCCGCAGCCCTATGACCGGGCCGGGGTAACCGGCTGGGTCAATCGCTGGATCGACTCCTATGCCGAGAATGGCTATGGCCGCTGGGCGATGCTGGACCGGGAAACCGGGCAGCGGATCGGCGATGCCGGGCTGATTCCGATGGTGCTGATGGGGCAGGAGGTCGTCGATCTCGGCTATATCATCCACCATCCCTACTGGCGGCAGGGTTATGCGGTGGAGGCCGCCGCCGCGATCCGCGACCACAGCTTCGAGGTGCTGGGCCTGCCCCGGCTGGTCGCCAACATGGCGCATGACCATACCGGTTCCGCCCGTGTTGCCGAGAAGGTCGGCATGGTGAAGGTGGCGGAGTTCGACAATCCGCGAAACCGCAACATCCGCACCTTCTTCTACGCGCTGGACAATCCTAACGCCGGTCCTTGAAGAAGCCGCGCAGCAACTCCGCCGCCGCGCGCTCACCGATGCCGCCATAGACTTCCGGCGCGTGATGGCAGGTCGGCTGGCCGAACAGGCGCGGGCCGTGCTCGACCGCGCCGCCCTTGGGATCATAGGCCGCGAAATAAAGCCGCCGGAGGCGCGCCATACTGATCGCCTGGGCGCACATGGCGCAGGGTTCCAGCGTCACAAAGAGGTCGCAGTCTGGCAGGCGCGGCTCGCCCAGAATCCTGCAGGCCTCCCTGATCGCCAGCAGTTCGGCATGGGCGGTGGGATCGCGGTCAGTCTCCACGCGGTTGTGGGCGCGGACGAGGATATGGCCGTCGCGCACCAGCACGGCGCCGACCGGTACCTCGCCCTCGGCGGCCGCCCGCCGTGCCTCGTCCAGCGCCGCCGCCATATAGCCGTTCGTCTCAGCGATCATCGCCGGACCCTGCCGTGGGGGATGGAGGGCGTCAAGCGCCCCCATTGCCCGTTCCGGGCTTTGCGCCTACTCTCCGGCCAAGAATGACACCCTGGATGTACGCATGAAACAGCCCCTCATCGGCCTGACCCTCGATTCGGAGGAACCGGGCGGATATTCCAAATTCCCCTGGTACGCGATCCGGCAGAATTACTGTTCCGCCGTGGCGCGGGCCGGCGGGCTGCCGCTGGCCCTGCCGCATGAGGTGGAGCAGGTGGAGCGCTATCTCGATCTGATCGACGGGCTGGTCGTGACCGGCGGCGCCTTCGATGTCGATCCGGCGCTGTTCGGCGCCTCCGCGCGCCATGCCAGCGTCACCACCAAGGACCGCCGCACCGCGTTCGAGCTGGGCATGGTGAAGGGCGCCTTGGAGCGTGACATGCCGATCCTCGGCATCTGCGGCGGCGAGCAGCTGCTGGCGGTGGCGCTGGGCGGCACGCTGATCCAGCATATTCCGGACGAGATCGAGGGCGCGCTGGCGCATGAGCAGCCCAATCCGCGCGACGAGCCGGGCCATCATGTGACGGTCACGCCGGGCACGCTGCTGCACGGCATCTGCGGCGGCGAGACGCTGCTGCATGTGAACAGCGCGCATCATCAGGCGGTTAAGGACGTGCCGCCGGAAATCGTCGTCAACGCCCATGCACCGGACGGGGTGATCGAGGGCATCGAGGACCCGAAGCGCCGCTTCTGCCTGGGCGTGCAGTGGCATCCGGAATTCTCCATCAGCAGCGGCGACGACAGGATTTTCGACGCCTTCATCGCGGCCTGCCGCTGATGGAAGAGGTGCCGGTAAAAGACGGGGCAAAAGAGGGAGAGCGCATCGCCAAGCGCATCGCCCGCGCCGGCGTATGCTCGCGCCGTGATGCCGAGAAGCTGATCGCCGAGCGCCGCGTCTCCGTCGATGGCCATGTGATCGACACGCCCGCCACCATCGTCACGGCGGCCAGCCGCATCGTGGTGGATGGCAAGCCGCTGCCGGCAATGGAGCCGACACGGCTGTTCCGCTATCACAAGCCGGACGGGCTGGTGACCACCCACAAGGACCCGGAAGGCCGGCCGACCATCTTCCAGGCGCTGCCGCCGGGCCTGCCGCGGCTGATCTCCGTCGGACGGCTGGACCTGACCTCCGAGGGGCTGTTGCTGCTGACCAATGACGGCGCGCTGGCCCGAAAGCTGGAGCTGCCGGCGACCGGCTGGGTGCGGCGCTATCGTGTCAGGGTGCATGGCCGGGTGGATGAAGCGGCACTGGCGAAGCTGGCCGGCGGCATCACCGTGGATGGCGTGCGCTACGGTCCCATCGAGGCGGTGCTGGAACGCGCGCAGGGCGGCGCCAATGCCTGGATCGCGGTCTCTCTGCGCGAGGGCAAGAACCGGGAAATCCGCAAGGTGATGGAGCATATGGGCCTGCCGGTCACGCGGCTGATCCGCGTCGCCTACGGGCCGTTCCAGCTTGGCCATCTGGAGCGCGGGCAGGTCGAGGAAGTGCAGGCCAAGGTACTGCGCGAGCAGATGGGCGAAAAGCCGAAGGGCGACCGCACTGGCCATGCGCGGGCAAAGCCGAAACCGAAGCGCGGCGTGAGCCCCAAGCGGGAAGCCCAGAACCGCGAAGAATCACAGCGGAAAGAAAATGCGGATCGTCGCCGGACGCCATCGCGGCGCTAGGCTGGAGGCGCCGCCGGGAGAGTCCACGCGGCCGACCTCCGACCGCGCCCGGCAGGCGCTGTTCGACACGCTGACCGGTGGTCGTTTCGATATCGATCTGAACGGGGCGGTGGTGCTCGATCTGTTCGCCGGCACCGGTGCGCTGGGGCTGGAGGCGCTGTCGCGCGGCGCTGCGCGGGCAATCTTCGTGGAGAAGGACCGGGCCGCGCATGCGGTGCTGAGCCGCAATATCGCGCATCTGAAGGCAGGCGATTGCACGCTGGTGCTGGCGCAGGACGCGACGAAGCTGGGCCGTGCCCGCGAACCTGCCGCCCTCGTGCTGATGGATCCGCCCTACCGCCAGGGGCTGGTCGGCCCTGCCCTGCAGGCGCTGCTTGCCGGCGGCTGGCTGGTACCAGACGCGCTGATCGTCATTGAACAGGCAAAGGACGAGGCGCTGGATTTGCCAACGGGATTCGCGCTGCTGGATGACCGCCGCTACGGCGCCGCGCGCTTCCTGTTCCTGCGGCAGGCTGCACCTGAATAAACAAAGCCCCGGCGGATGCCGGGGCTTTGCGGGTTCAGTATTGCAGCCGGGTCAGATGTTCGATTCGACCCACTGGAAGAGGGCGCTCTTCGGCATGGCGCCGATCTTGGTGGCGGCGACCTGACCGTTCTTGAACAGCATCAGGGTCGGAATGCCGCGCACGCCGTATTTCTGCGGGGTGGAGGGGTTCTCGTCGATGTTCAGCTTGGCAATCGTGACCTTGCCGCCCATCTCGCCGGCCAGCTCGTCCAGGATCGGCGAGATCATCTTGCAGGGGCCGCACCATTCGGCCCAGAAATCCACCACCACCGGCTTGTCGGCGTTCAGGACGTCGGTCTCGAAGGAGTTGTCGGTAACCTTCGTCGTGCTCATGCGTTTGGCCCTTTATCTCTTTCAGGCGCCGGGACGGCACCTTTTTGGCCGGACGGTTTTTTGCGCCCGGTCGGAATAGTGAAGTCGACCCCGAATCTAGGAAGCGGCGGGGCGGCGGTCAAGCGACGCTGTCTTGCCGAGGCCAAATCCGTTCATCACTTCAGCTTTTCCGGGGCGAGAAGAATGGGCAGATCGGCCAGCAGGCTGTCACGCGCCACGAAGCTGGCCGGCCCCTGACGCGGCCCGTCATCCTCCAGCAACCGGGCGAAGGTCACCGTGCGGCCATCCTTTTCCGCCCAGCCGACAAACCAGCCATTCTGGCGCGTCTCGTCCAGGCTGCCATCCGCCCGGCGCTGATGGCCGGTGCCGGTCTTGCCCCGCACGACCCAGCCATCGGCGACGGTGAAGACCGGTTGCACCGCCACGGCGAGCGCCTGTGCCTCGGCGCTGACCGGCAATTCGCCCCGCCCGAGCCGGCTTAGGAAATCGATCTGCTCCATTGGCGAAATCTTCAGCGAGGAGGACAGCCAGGCCCGGCTCAGCCCGTTATCCTTGCCGGGATCGCCGGAAACGTCACGATTGCCATAGGCCAGCGCTTCGATATAGCCGCGGAACCGCTCCAAGCCCAGCTTGCGGGTCAGATCCTGCGAATACCAGACGACGGAATATTTCATCCAGCGTGTCGGGTCGGTGGTGTGGCGCCAGGGCTCAAGCGAGACATTCAGCGCCGGGTCATAGGGCAGGGCCGGCGTGTGGGCATCCTTCAGCAGCCCGGAATCGAAGCCGATCACGGCCAGCGTAATCTTGAAGGTGGAAAACGGGCTGACCGGCTTGTCGCAGGACGGGCCGTCGCGCAGCAGGATGGCATCCGTCACCGCATCGGCGATCACGGTGCAGGTCGGGATATTCGAGGCCAGCGCGGCAGTGGCCGGATTGACAAGAACAGGCAGGGCCAGCAGCAGACCGGCCGCCGGCAGGAGAAAACGACGCATGGAAAGGCTCATGACTTAGGGTTGGTGTCTCGCCAGAAGATCATCCGGCAGTGCCATGAGACGCGGCCCGTCTGTCCAAAGTAAGGCGCAGCGCACCGGCCGGCCGGGATAAACCGCCGCCAGTGCTGCCTGATAGCAGGCCATCTGCCGCAGATAGACCGGCGAGACATCCTCCACCCGCAGCGGCGGCGGGCGGTTGGTCTTGTAGTCGATGACCTGCACGAGCCCTTCCGTCACCAGCAGACGGTCGATCTGGCCGGAGATCACCACCGCATTCGCGCCCGCGCCGATACGGCCGACCACCGGCACCTCGGCGACCGAACCGGGGCCGAAGATGGCGCCGAAGGCGGGATCGTCCAGTACCGCCAACACCTCGGCGGCATAGGCCTCGACCTGCGTGGCGTCCAGCGCGTGCACCGGCCGCTCCAGGAATCGCCGTGCCGCCTCCGCACGGCGCATGGCGGGCAGTTCGGGCAGGGTCTGCAGCAGCCGGTGGATCAGCGTGCCGCGCTTGAAGCGTGCCGCCTCGGCCATCGCCTCGTCGCCCAGTGGGGAGCGCACGGACGGTTCCTCGCCGCTGGGCTTGGACGGGCTGAGCGGCCGCGAGGGGGTTGGCTCCGGTGCCGGCGGCACGGTCGCCCAGACCTCCGGCGTTATTGGCTGCAACGGCGGGCGGTGCGGCTTTTCCGCGACGGTGACCGTGGCGTTCTGCGGGTTGGTGCGTAGCCGGCCCCTGGCGCTATCCTCGATGAAGCCGCAATCGAGATCCTCGCCCTCGGCCAGCATCGCCTGCTCGACCAGCCGATACCAGCATTCGTCCGATGTCGCGTTGCGGGTCTCCCAGCCGCAGACGATCAGCCGGTCCTCGGCGCGGGTCAGCGCAACATAGAGCAGCCGGCGATATTCCTCCATCTGGCGGATGCGGGCCTCTTCCCGCGCGGCGGAGGCGACATCGTCGTCGCTGCCCCGGTTCGGCGACCAGAGCATGAGCCCGCCGGTTGGGTCTTCACGCGTCCACAGCAGCGGCGGAATGTCCTGCGAGCGCGGCGTCGCCACCGTATCGGGCAGGATGACGATGGGCGCCTGCAGACCCTTGGCGCCATGCACGGTCATCACGCGCACCTCGTCGCGCCCGGCTTCCAGATCGCGCTTGATGTCGCCGCTGGCGGCCCGCAGCCAGGCGAGGAAACCCTGCAGGCTCGGCACATGCTCGCGCTCATAGAGCAGGGCAGCGGACAGGAACTCGTCAATCGGGTCGTCGGCCTCATAGCCCAGCCGTCCGATCAGCTTTTCCCGTCCTTTGCCCTGGCCCAGAATCTCGGCATACAGCTCATAGGGTCGTACGAAATCGACGCGGGCCAGCAGCGCCGACAACATGGAGGCGGCCTGCTGCGCCCAGCCCTGCGGGGCGGCCTTAAGTGCTGCCCACAGGCTGCCGCGGCGGTTCCAGGCGATCTCGAACAGCTGCTCCTCGGTCAGGCCGGCCAGCGGTCCCTTCAGCACCGTGGCCAGAGTCAGGTCATCCTCCGGCAGCAGCAGGAAATCGCCCAGCGCCATCAGATCCATGACCGCCATCTGCTCGGTCAGCACCATGCGGTCGATGCCGGCCACCGGCACTTCCAGCGCCTTCAACTGGCGCACAAGCTCTTCGACGAAGCCGCCGCGCCGGCGCACCAGCACCAGAATGTCGCCGGCCCGTACCGTGCGACCCTTGGCGGGCAGATCCTCCGTGCCGATCCAGTCGGCGATGCGTTTTGCGATGATCCGGGCCAGCTTCCCTGACGGCGAATCGCCGGGGCGGACGACCACCGGCATTGGCCAGGGTTCCAGCGTCTGGCGCGGTTCCGGCGCGATCAGCGGCCACAGCTCGACCCGCCCGGCCTGCCCGTCGCGATAGACCAGATGCCGCAGCGCCTCGCCCGGCTCGATGACGCCGTGGCGGGCGGGATCGGCATTGAACACGCTGTCCACCAGCCCCAGCACCGACTGGGTCGAGCGGAAGGAGGTGGTGAGCCCGACCTCGGCCCAGTCCTTTCCGGCCAGGCCGGCGCGGTCCCGGAAGGCGGCGCGCATGCGGATGAATTCCGCCCGTTCGGCGCGCTGGAAGCTGTAGATCGACTGCTTCACGTCGCCGACCGCGAAGATGGTGCGCACCTGTTCGCGTGCGCCCAGGCCGGCGAAGAATTCGTCGGTCAGCGCCTCGATCAGCTCCCATTGTTCCGGGTTGGTGTCCTGCGCCTCGTCGATCAGTACGTGATCGATGCCGCCATCGAGCTTGTAGAGTACCCAGGCGGCCACGCCCTCGCCGCCCTGCAGCAGGTCGCGGGTGGCGAGGATCAGATCGTCATAGTCCAGCAGCGCGCGCGCTTCCTTTACCCGCGCATAGAGCGCCAGCATCTCCGCCCCCAGCCGCAGCAGCGCGGCGGTCGATGCCGCAACGCGCAGCGCGCGCAGCTTGCCATCGAGGCGGGTCAGCCGTTCGATCTCCTGCTCGAAGATGCCCGTTATGCCGGGGAAGCTGTCGATGACGGCCTTGGTGGCCAGCCGGCTGCGCACCTCCCCCTCTTTGGTGAAGAAGGCGAGGCGGTAATCGGCCAGACGCGCCGGCCGTTCGCCGGGGAGCGCCAGGAACTGGTCGATCAGCACCGCACGGTCCTTGTCGGTCTTGCTGCCCTCCGCCAGCGCCGCCATGGCGCGTTTCAGCCCGACGCCGTCGAAGGCATCGTCGCGGCAGGCAGCGGCGATGGCCTGCTCCTCGGTCTCGCCGGGGGCGACGCCGACTTTCACCTGAATTGCCGCCACTAGCCCGTCCAGTCCGCCATGCCGAGCCAGCAGCCGGGTGAGGCGCCCGCGTTCCCCGCTCAGCGCGTCCATCAGCGTGCCGAATGCCTCCTCGCCGGCACGCAGTGTGACCTGCGTCAGGGCATGGCCAAGGGCGGTATCCGCACCCTCGCGGGCTTTCGTCAGCATGTGGTCGCGGGCGGCCAGCAGCAGCTCGCGGGCAGTCTGCTCGTCCATCACCTCGAAATGCGGGGCGATGCTGGCCTCCAGCGGGAAACGCCGCAGCAGCGCCTGGCAGAAGGCATGGATGGTCTGGATCTTCAGCCCGCCCGGCGTATCGAGCACCTGCGCGAACAGCCGGCGCGCGCGGGTCATGGCGTCTGCATCCGGCGCGGTCCCGGTCAGTGCTGCCAGCCTGTCGGCGAGGTCGGCATCCGGCATGACCGCCCAGCCGGCCAGCACCCCGTTCAGCCGGTTCGCCATCTCCGCCGCCGCTGCCTTGGTGAAGGTGAGGCAGAGCAGCCGTTCCGGCCTGGTGCCACCCAGCAGCAGGCGCAGCACGCGATCGGTCAGCACCTTGGTCTTGCCGGTGCCGGCGGACGCGCCGACCCAGACCGAGGTTTCGGGGTGGGAGGCCTGGCGCTGCGCGTCAGCAGGGTTTGGGGCGGGGGTGGGCAGCACGCTGGTCATGCGCCATCCTCCCCGCCGGTGCCGGACCATTCCTTCACCCGGGCGAGGTGGAGATAGTCGCTGTAGCGCGGCGCGGAATCCGGGTCGGGCCGGGAAATATAGGGGGTAGCCGGGTCGTCATAAGCCTGGATCAGCCGCTCCAGCCCGTCGCGCGCGGCTTCGGTCACCGCCTCGATATCCTTCGCCGGGCGGGCGATCTCGCCGGGCGGTTCGCCGCCGGACAGCCGCCAGTAGGCCAGCTCCGACACCGGTGCGGCGGCAATGCCGGGGAAACCGCCGCGTCCGGCGATCAGCGCCTCCAGCGGCAATTGCGGCGCATGGCCGCTCTCCACCTCGGCGGGACGGGGCGGCTGACCGGTCTTGTAGTCGATCAGCGCCAGCGTACCGTTGGTGAGCCGGTCGATGCGGTCCGCCTTGGCCGACAGGGTGACATCGCCGCCAGCAAAGCCGGCCAGCGTGATTTCGCCGCGCAGCTCGGTCTCGGTGCCGGCGAGGATCGCGCGTCGTTCCCCCTCCGCGCCGATGAACCAGCGTGCCAGCCGCACGAAGCGCGGCCACCAGAAGGCCCAGACGCCGGGCCGGTCGAGCGCCTCGGCGAAGACCTCCTGGCCGATGGCAAGCAGACGGTCCAGCGCGTCCGGTGGCAGGGCGCCGGGATATTCCTTCAGGAAGCGCTCCAGCGCCTTGTGGATGATGGTGCCGCGTTCGGCGGCGCCGGGGTCCTCGTCAATCGGGTCGAGCGCGCGCAGCCTGAGGATCTTCGCGGCATAGATGCCGTAGGGATCGCGCATCAGCGTCTCGATCTCGGTGACCGAGAATTTGCGCGGGCGTGCTGCCAGCGGCGGGGGTGGCGCCGGCCGGACGGCCGGGGCGATGGCGGCGGGCCGGTCGATGGCCGCCCACCAGCCGCGCCACAGCGCCTCCTCCTGCCGCAACGTCGGGGCCATGTCGCCCAGCACCGTGTCCAGCCGCAGCAGCCAGCGCGAGGGCACGGTGGGGGCGCCCTCCTGCTTTTCGGCGCGGGTTAGGACGATCTCTGGTGCGCCAAAGGCCTGCGCAAAATCATGCGCCGACAGGCCGATACGGTGTTCCGGCAACGGCAGGCCGAAATCGCTGCGCATCGGGCGGCTCATCCACGGGTCGGAGCCGGCCTCGGGCGGCCAGACACCTTCGTTCAGCCCGCCCAGCACCAGCAGGTCGGCCTGCTGCAGTCGGGCTTCCAGCGGACCCCAGATCGACAGGCGTGGATGGCTGGACTGGCGTGGTCGCACCACCCGGCCCGCCAGCAGGCTGTCCAGCAGGGCAGGGTAGAGCGCCGGTTCGACCGTGCCCAGCACTGTCCCGGCCTCGCGCAAATCGGCCAGGAAGTTCGCCGCACTCTCGCCGGCCTCGCCGCGCCACAGCCTAACCGGCCCCGGCTCCTCATCGCTTGCCGCGAGATCCTCGGCAAAACGGCCATGCACTTCCAGCAAATCGGCCAGAGGCACGGTGGGCAGGCCGGTCAGCGCCGCGAAGGGCGCCAGCATCGCCTCCAGCCGGTCGAGCCAGGGCAGCAGCTGCGAGCGCACCATGTCCATGTCGCGGCCGGTGCGGTCCTGAAGCTCGGCCAGGCTGTGCAGCAGCGCCTGGCGCGTGCCGGCGATGCCTTCGGCCGGGCGCGGGCCGCGCAGCGCGTGGACTTCCAGCAGGCGCAGGCAGCGGCGGAAGTCGCCGGTTCCCATGCCACCGGCGGCCAGCGGATGTTTCAGCGCCGCCAGCAGCGGCAGAGGCGCGGCGCGCTCCACCGCCAGCGCAGCAGTCAGCCGCAGGAACTCGCCGGGCGGAGTCTGGGCCAGCGGCACGCCGGCGGAATCGTCTACCGCGATGTCCCAGCGCGCCAGCTCGGCAGCCACCCGCCGGGCCAGCGCCCGGTCCGGCGTGACCAGAGCCGCCGTGCGTTCCGGCGTTTCCAGCGCATGGCGCAGCAGCAGGGCGATGACGCCGGCCTCCTCCTGCGCGGTGGCGCAGTCGATGCGGCGGATACCGGCAAGGTCGGCGGCGGCGAAGGGTGCCGCATCCCGCCAGGCCTCGGTCGTGGCGGCGGGCCG
>NZ_AMRL01000041.1 GCF_000299935.1 Oceanibaculum indicum P24
CAAGGATCGGGGAGTAGCTCATTCTCTTCCTCGAGCGCCCTCAACCGCTTGGCGTCCGATACGTCCATGCCGCCGTACTTCTTGCGCCAGGTGTAGAACGTCGCATCAGAGATGCCGTGCTTGCGGCACAGTTCAGCCGGCGTCATGCCCGCCTGATGTTCCTTCAAAATGCCGATGATCTGTTCTTCCGAGAACCGTGACCGTTTCATTGCCTGTCTCCTTCGTTGAGGAACAGCGCTAACCCAAAATCGGGAACATCTCAGGGGAGCAGGTCAGAGGCGATCAATGCCATTCGCTCCCTCATCGAACGGATAAAGGTTCGGCCGCGTAGCGACGGTTCCGGCGTCGATCTATACGTGACCGGCGCCATCGTCGGCCTGTTCCAGCTCTGCGAGCTGTCGACCGCCGAGTCTGCGGACCTTTTGTTGTCTCTTGAAGGGAAAATCTCGGTGGTTGCGGGGGCAGGATTTGAACCTGCGACCTTCAGGTTATGAGATAGGCTAAACCGACGTCCCCCACATACGACGACCTACGCCGAACACGCTTTAACATACTGTCTTTGCTTGATAAACATTGACATAGAGCCACCGCCTGCTACTCTCTCATGCGACCGAATTTTCCCTCAAGTGGTAGCTATTTGGTAGCTGGGGTGACTTTCAGGTTGCTGAAACTGAGGGTCTGGAACCTGAAGGTTCGAGATGGTAGCTCATGGCGAAACTCACGAAACGCACCGCCGATTTGGCGACGGCCGGCGCCAAGGTCACGGCGATCTGGGACGAGGAACTACGGGGCTTCGGCCTGCGCGTCTATCCGAACGGGCGCAAGGTGTATGTCGTCAAATGCCGCATCAAGGGCCAGCAGCGCTTCATCACCCTTGGCCAGCACGGGCCAGTGACGGCGGATCAGGCCCGAACCAGGGCATACAACATCCTCTCCGAAGCCAAGAATGGCCGTGATCCCGCGAAGAAGCTCGACCAGGCGCGCAAGGCGCCGACCATGAAGGGGCTGGGCGAGCGTTTCCTCAAGGAGCATGTCGCCGTGCGCTGCAAGGCCTCGACCCAATATGAATACAAGCGTTCGGTGGAGCTGTTCATCAATCCGAAGCTTGGCACGCGGAAGGTCACCGACATCGAGCGCCGCGACATCGCGGAGCTGCATCATTCTTTCAGCCACATCCCCTATCAGGCCAACCGCACCCTCGGCGTGCTGTCGAAGATGTTCAACCTCGCCGAGGTCTGGGGTCTCCGTCCTGATGGCAGCAATCCCTGCCTGCACGTGAAGAAGTATCCCGAGCAGAAGCGCGAGCGGTTCCTAAGCCCCGAGGAGTTCGCGGCACTGGGCAAGGCACTCCGGGAGGTCGAAGCTGACGGCTCGGAGACCCAATCGGCCGTCGATGCCATCCGACTCCTGATGCTGACCGGCTGTCGGCTCGGTGAGATCATGACGCTGAAATGGGACTATGTGGACCTCAAAGGCCGCGAGCTACACCTGCCTGACTCCAAGACCGGGGCGAAGATCGTGCATTTCGGGAAGACAGCGGCCGACGTGCTGAAAGGCATCGAGAAACTGGAGTACAACTCCTACGTCATCACCGGCAAAAAGCAGGGTGGCCGCCTCACCGACCTGCAGCACCCATGGCGGCGCATCCGGGCCAAAGCCGGTCTCGATAACGTGCGTATTCATGATCTCCGGCATTCCTATGCCAGTGGTGCCCTCGCCTTGGGAGAAGGGTTGCCGATGATCGGCAAGCTACTCGGACATACGCAGGTGCAGACCACAGCACGGTACGCGCACTTGGCAAACGACCCCGTAAAGACAGCCGCCGGACGCGTGTCGGACGCGATCGGCGCCGCGATGCTGGGGAGACGGAAGAAACCGAGGCGAACTGGAACGCCGAAGAAAGGCAAGCTGGCGACTGCACCAAGGCGGAAGGCGACACGAGAGACGGTGGCAGTCGCAGCCGAGTAGCTCGCGATTATGAAGCGAGCGCCTCCAGGACCGGACATTCAGGGACGTCGTCGCCGGAACAGGACGCCGCGGTCGTCGCAAGCACCCGCTCGATCCGCCGGAGATCCGCGATTTTCGCCCGCACGTCGGCAAGATGGCTTTCGGTTCGGGCTTTCACCTCGGCACAGGTTTGGGTTCCGCCGTCGACCAGCTGAAGCAGGCCGCGAATTTCCTCGATCGCAAAGCCGAGTTCGCGGGCCCGCAGGATGAAGCGCAAACGCGAGACGTGGCCTGCGTCGTAGACCCGATAGCCTGAGGCCGTCCGCGGCGGGTCGGGCATCATTCCGATCTTCTCGTAATAGCGGATGGTCTCGAGGTTGCAGCCCGTGCGGCGGGCCAGCTCTGCCCGCTGCAACCCCTTCCCGGAAACGTGATCGGCCATAGCGCGAAACACCTCTTGAGTCTGTAGTTTCTACAGACCATACGCTGGCCCGACGTGGAAATCGAGGACGTATTCTCCATGAGAGATATCGACACAGATCTCGGGACACTCCCGCGCCCGGTAAATATCCCGGACCGTCGCAAAGGCTGGTTCGCCGTCGGCGGCGTTCTCGGCGCGGTTCTGGCCTCATCCTGCTGCATCGTACCGCTGGCGCTGGTGACCGTCGGAGTCTCGGGGGCATGGATTGGTAATTTGACGGCACTCGAGCCCTACAAGCCGTATTTCGCGACCGTCACGGTCGTCCTGATCGGTCTCGGCTTCTGGCACGTCTACTTCAAGCCCAAATCGGCTTGCGAGGATGGCACCTACTGCGCCCGTCCGGAGTCCTCGCGCCTCACCAAGACCGCGTTGTGGCTGGCGACGGTCCTCGTCCTCCTCGCCATCACGATCAATTATTGGGCCCCGTTGTTTTACTAGGAGAAGACCGTCATGAACCGCTCGGCAATGAGTCTTGCAGCTCTCGTCGCACTTGGCCTGTCCGGGTTTGGTGCGTTCAGTTCCTTGGCCCCCGCCGCTGCAGGAACGGCGGCCATAGTCGCAGCCGCGACCGAGCGGACGGAAACGTTCGCCATCGAGAACATGACCTGTGCGTTGTGCCCGATCACCGTCAAGACGGCGATGGAGTACGTCGATGGCGTGAAGTCCGTAAAGGTGAACTTCGACGCCAAGACGGCAACGGTCGTTTATGACCCGTCGATCGCGACAGTAGAGGCGATCGCCAGAGCCTCGACGAATGCCGGCTATCCGGCAACTCCGGCGGGGCAAGGCAGTTGAGATGAAGGATGCCACAATTTTGAAGACGGGCATCGCCGGATCCGTTATTGCCGCTATCTGCTGCTTCACGCCCGTTCTCGTCATCTTGCTCGGAGCGGCCGGTCTTTCGGCTTGGCTCGGGTGGCTCGATTACGTTCTGCTCCCGGCCCTCGTATTCTTTCTTGGCATCACCGTATACGGGTTGTGGCGCCGTCAACGGGCAGCGGCCTGCTGCTCACAAGAATCCGTTGGCAACAAGGAAAATGCCTGACATGCCGAATTGCTGCGCCACCAACAATGGGTCGACTGGACGGTATGACCTCGCCGTCGTCGGTGCGGGCTCGGCCGGCTTCTCCGCCGCGATCGCCGCGGCCGAAGGAGGCGCGAAGGTTGCCCTGATCGGTCATGGCACCATCGGCGGCACCTGCGTCAATATCGGATGCGTACCGTCCAAGACGATGATCCGTGCAGCCGAGGCATTGCACGGTGCTCGCGCCGCGAGCCGTTTCGCTGGACTCGCGGGCGAGGCGCACGTCACCGACTGGAGCCGCTTGGTCGCCGCCAAGGACGACCTTGTCGCGACACTGCGGCAGAAGAAATATGTCGATCTCTTGCCCGGATATGACGGCGTTGCCTATCTCGAAGGCGCGGCCCGGCTGAGCGAGACCGGCGTGACGGTGAACGGCGCCGCCATCTCGGCGCCAAAGATCATCATCACGACCGGCGCGCGCCCGGCGCTGCCCGACATCGAGGGCATCGAGACCGTTTCCTGCCTTACCAGCACCACCGCCATCGAACTGACCGGCCTCCCCAAATCCCTGCTGGTGGTCGGCGCGGGCTACATCGGCTGCGAGCTCGCGCAAATGTTCGCCCGCATGGGCGTCGAGGTCACGATCGTCAGCCGCCGCGGCTTGTTGCCGGAAGCGGAGCCGGAGATCGCCGGAGCGCTGACGGGCTTTTTTATCGACGAAGGCATCCGAGTGGTTTCCGGTATCGCCTATCGGCGCATCGAGCAGACCGGCACGGATGTCGTCCTCACCGTTGAGCGGGACGGTCGAGAGCAGCGTCTCGCCGCCAAGCGTGTGCTGGTTGCGACGGGCCGAACGCCGAACACGGAAGGTCTTGGGCTCGAGGAGGCGGGCGTCGCCCGGCATTCGAACGGCGCGATCAGGATCGACGACCGGATGCGCACCACGCGACCAGGTGTCTACGCCGCGGGCGACGTAGCGGGCCGCGACCAGTTCGTTTACATGGCCGCCTATGGCGCAAAGCTCGCCGCGCTGAACGCGCTGAACGGCGACGGTCTCGTCTACGACAATGGCGCCATGCCGGCCGTGGTATTCACCGACCCGCAGGTGGCGAGCGTCGGGCTGACGGAGGCGCAAACGCGCAGGGCCGGCAACGAGGTCAAGACGAGCGTGCTGTCGCTCGAAAACGTGCCGAGGGCTCTTGCCGCGCACGATACGCGCGGCCTCATCAAGTTGGTTGCCGACGCACGGACGGACCGATTGCTCGGCGCTCATATTCTGGCGCCCGAGGGCGCGGACAGCGTTCAGACCGCCGTGCTCGCCCTGAAATTCGGGATGACGGCCAAGGCGCTCGGCGAGACGATCTTCCCCTATCTGACCACGGTCGAGGGGCTCAAGCTCGCCGCGCAGACCTTCGAAAAGGACGTCGCCATGCTGTCATGCTGTGCGGGATAGGAGACCTCCATGTCGGACAAACCACTCGCCGGAGTCATGGCGGCGCTTGCAGTCGCTCCGCTCTGCCGCGTTTGCGTGCTTGGTCCGGCTGCACTCGTGGCGGCTGGCGGGTGGTTTCTCGCATGGCTCGGCGGCTTCGGCGTGCCGCTAATTGGATCGGTCCTGGCCGTTGGCGGCTGGCTCGCCTGGCGCGCCCTTCGGCGAGGGACCGTCCGGAAGGGGAATGGCCGCACGATGGAACATCCACAGAAAGATGCCGTTGACTCCGTACTATAGTACGGGAACTAACGTGGAAAGTTAGCGAGACGCGCCATGGCCACCGGAATGACCATCAGCCGAGCCGCCGAGCGGGCGGGCGTCGGCGTCGAGACCATCCGCTTTTACGAACGACGCGGGCTAATCGAGCAGCCCGCGCGGCCACGCAGTGGCGGCTATCGTTTCTACGAAGATGAGGTAGTCGAACGCATCCGCTTCATTCGGCAAGCGCAGGAGCTCGGCTTCTCCCTGCGCGAGATCGCGGAACTCCTCTCGTTGCGGGCCGATCCGGCGGCCGATTGCGGCGACGTCCGCACGCAGGCGGTGAGCAAGCGCGAGGAGGTCGACCGCAAGATCGTGCAGCTTCAGCACATCCGAGCGGCGCTCAGCGAGCTGATCGCCACCTGCCCGGGCGGTGGCGCCTTGCGCGCCTGCACGATCATCGACGCATTGGCCGGGCGGCGAGCGACAAAAGACCTCCGGCCGTCGGGCAAGACAGATCGTCAGAACCGAGTAAGGAAGGGACGCAACATGAAAACGGCCACCTTCAAGATCGACGGGATGCACTGCGACGGCTGCGCACGCACCATCGAGGCGCTCGTCTCAATGGAACCCAGCGTGCGCAAGGCGACCGTCTCGTTCAAGGCGCGGGAGGCGCGCATCCTGTTCGATCCGCAAGCCTCAAGCGAGGACCAACTCGCGGCGGCGATCCGAAAGGCCGGATATTCCGTCGCGAGCCAGTGATCGTGACGGAATTTGGGCTCATCAATCTCCTTATCGTCCCCGCGGCGGTAGGCCTGTTCGGCTTCATCGAGCCCTGCTCGATCGGCTCGAGTCTCCTCTTCATCAAATATCTGGAGCGCAAGGAAGCGGCGCGGAAGATCACCGAAACCGTGCTGTTTGCCGCCACGCGCGCCGTTTTCATTGGCGTGCTGGGCGTGCTTGCGGTTCTTCTGGGTACGGCCTTCCTCGGGTTGCAGAAAGGCGCGTGGATATTGCTTGGCGCGGTGTACCTCGTCATCGGTGCGCTCTACGCCACGGGGCGGGCGCGCTTGTTGATGCAGTCGATCGGGCCGAGGCTCAGCGGTTTCTCCGCCGCGCGTAGTTCGATTGGCCTCGGCGTGATGTTCGGCCTCAACATCCCGGCCTGCGCAGCGCCGTTGCTGGTGGTCCTCCTCGGGGCCGCCGCGGCCGGTGGCGCGGCAGGCACGACATTTCTCGGCGGCTTCGTCTCGCTCGCCGTGTTCGGCCTCGCGCTGTCGCTGCCGCTTGTCCTCGCCGTGCTGTTCGAGCCGGCCAGACGGGCGCTCGACTGGCTGGCAGGTCTCTCCGGACGCATGCCGTTCTGGACCGGCGTCGTGCTCATCGCACTCGGCCTGTGGTCGATCGGATTCGGACTGTTCGCCCACCTGCCCGAGCCGGCGTGACGCAAGCGCGATCTTACTTTTCGCGGGCGATCATAGCCTCTTGACTCCGTACGTTAGTACGGGGTGCAGACTTCTTTTGACATCGTTGGATCGAGGCCCGGGAGGGCTCCCTTCCTGGCCGACAGCCTCATGGGAGGTCATCATGACCATCGCGACAGCGACAGAGCCCGCCACCCTTCCACTGTGGACCGAGGAGCCCGCGAGCCGGCCGGATCGGGCGCGCATCCGGGCCCGCATCGGCGGGCTCCACTGTTCGCTTTGCACGAGCACCATCGAAAAGGCGCTCGGTCGCAAGCCCGGCGTCGACAAGGTGGCGGTGAGCCTCACCCACGAGCAGGCGCTGATCGAATACGACCCGGCCGTGGCTAATCCGGCCGAACTTCTGCAGACGTTGCGCGACATCGGCTACACGCTGCACGATCCGCGCAAGCTGCGCGCCTTCGAGGAGGAGGAGCGCGATCTCGTACGCGAGGGCCGGCGCTTTCTCGTCGCCGTCACCTTCAGCCTGATCGCCATCGCGCTCATCGCCAGTCCGACAGGCATCTGGTCGACCGCGCTGCCGCTCGTCGCCACGATCGGCCTGATCGCCTTCGTGTTCCTGGTGCTGCGTGCGCAAGAGCTATGGGTCTCCGGTGCAAGCGCCGTGGGGCTCGGCGTATTTGCTGGCGTACTGCTCCTGTTTCGCGAGGCGCTTGGCTTGACGCATGTCACGCCGTGGCTGGTCGGCGCCCTTGCGGCTGTCCTCGTCTTCGGCATCGCGCGTCACATCCTGAATATGGCTTTCCAGGCTCTGCGCCGTGGGATTCTGAATCAGCACGTGCTCCTGGAAGCAGGCGCATTCGCCGGCCTCACGGGCGGCCTGATCGGGCTCATCTTCGATCCGCCCGGATTTCCGACCGCACCGTTCTTCGCCGTGTCGGTCATGGTCGCCACCTACCATCTCTTTTCGGAGTGGCTGTCGCTCATCGTCAAGACACGCAGCTCGCAGGCGGTCAAGCGGCTCCTCGACCTGCAGCCGGACGTCGCCCGCGTTCAGCGTGACGGCCGGGAGCTAGAGATCCCGATAGCGGACGTCGTGGTCGGCGACCTCGTGCGTATTCGCCCGGGCGAGCGCCTGCCCGTCGATGGCGAGGTGGTGGAGGGCCATTCCTCGGTCGACCAGGCGCTCGTCACCGGCGAGCCGATCCCGGTCGAGCGCGCGGCGGGCGATACGGTCATCGGCGGCTCGATCAACGGCACGGGCACGCTGCTCGTTCGGGTCACCGCCGTCGGCGAGGAGAGTTTTCTGCAACGGATCGCGCGCGAGGTCGAGGACGCCCGCGCGCTGAAGCCGGGCCTCCTGCACCTCGTCGACCGCGTGCTCGTTGTCTATACGCCGACAGTACTCACGATTGCGGCGCTCGCGACGCTCGGCTGGATCATTGGTCCTTGGCTATTGGGCAGCGAGCCAGACCTCCAGAGGGCGGTCTTCGCCGGCCTGAGCGTGCTCGTCATGGGCTATCCCTGCGCCGTCGGCATCTCGGCGCCGCTGTCGATCGTGCGCGGCGCCGGCGAAGCGGCCGAGCGGGGAATCCTCATGCGCACCGGCGAGGCGTTCCAGGGCTACCGCCTGGTGAACCAGATCGCCTTCGACAAGACCGGAACGCTGACCGAGGGGCGGCCGCGCCTTATAGAGATCGAAGCTACAGGCATCGGCGCGGAGGTTCTGCTCGGGGTCGCCGCAGCAGCCGAGGCCTCCTCCGAGCATCCGCTGGCGGACGCGATCGTAACGGCTGCCTTCGAGCGGGGCATCACGCCGCCCGAGGTGGAGCGCTTCGAGGCTGTTCCGGGCAGGGGTGTTCGTGCGCGCATCGGTACGGAAGCGGTACTGGCCGGTAGCCCTCGCTTCATGACCGAGAGCGACATTGACTTGGCGCCGCTGGCGAGCCGCATCGATGCGCTCGAAAGCGCCGGGCGCACCGTCATCGCTGTCTGCCGCAACGGGCAACCCCTTGGCCTTCTCGCCCTTGGCGACATAGTGAGGAGCGAGGCCGCCCAAGCGGTGGCCGCTCTCAAGGACGCCGGCCTCAGAACCGTGCTGGTGACCGGCGACAACGAGCGCACCGCCCGACGTGTCGCCGCCGAGGTCGGGATCGACGAAATCCACGCCGGCGTCCTGCCGGGAGAAAAGGCGGCGCTCGTGCGGCGCCTTCACGAAAAGGGCCGGGTCGCCATGGTCGGCGACGGCATCAACGACGCGCCGGCGCTGATGCAGGCGGACGTCGGCATCGCTATGGGCGGCGGCACCGACATCGCCATCGATTCGGCCGACATCATTATCCTCGGCAACCAACTCGATGGGGTGGTGACCGCCCGCGAGATCAGCCGCCGCAGCTACCGAAAGATGGTGCAGAACGTTTCGCTCGCGTTCCTGTTCAACGGCATCGGCGTGCCGCTGGCGGCGACCGGGCTGATTTATCCAGTCTGGGCGATGGCGGCCATGGCGGTGAGCGTGACGACCATTTTCTTCAACTCGCTATGGGGCCAGCCGTCGCTGTTCTTCCAGGCGATCTTGAGCGTCGGCAGGTCCATCGAGCGCCCCGCATGATCGCGATCGAACGATTGGTGTAAGAGATCACGGCGCTCACGTCGTTCACCGTATCCCGGACGCCTCCGTGGGCGCTGGAAGAGACGCGCCGTATGCTCAACCCCCGTGGCCCATTTCTTTTCGTCGAGCACGGCCGTTCGCCCATGCCGGCGTACGCCGTGATTGCCGACCGCAGCGCGGGCTCGAGATTTCGCATCGAGCGGATGGACACCGGGTACACGAAAGGTCCGAAGCCAATGGCGCTCATGTACGAAGGCAGCGCGCGTCCTACAAAGGCGCAATGGTTCTCCGCCGGCGCCGTTGCGCGAGACGTTACGCCGACGTGCTGCCTTCGACGGGCAATCCAGCCGCGCGCCATTCCGGGAGCCCATCTTCCAGGCGGCGGACCTTGAAGCCGCGGGCCCTGAGCATCGCCACGGCCTCATAGGACAGAACGCAGTACGGGCCACGGCAGTACGCCACGATCTCGCGACCGGGATCGAGATCCGCCAGCCGCCTTTCAAGCTCGCTCAGTGGAAGGTTGATAGCGCCCGGCAGATGTCCAAGCGCGAACTCGTCTTCGGGCCTGACATCGAGCACCGTCACGATCCCTGCCTTGAGCCGGTCCATGAGTTCCGGACGGGAGACGGCTTCCAGGCTGTCGCGGTCATTGAAGTAGCTGCGTACGACACGCTCGACCTCGGCCGACTGGAGCTCGGCGATGCGCCGAAGCGACGTCAGCAGCCCCAGAACGGCATCGTCGTCCGCCAACCGATGGAAGACGAACTTGCCGTCCCGCCGGGCAGCGACCAGCCCGGCGCGGCGCAGGTGCTGGAGATGCTGCGACGCGTTGGCGACAGAGACCCGCGTCCGATCCGCCAGCACCTCGACGCTGCGCTCACCCTGGGCAAGCTGCTCCAGGAGCTCCAGCCGATGCGGGTGGGCCACCGCCTTCGCTACGGCCGCGAACTGGGCGAACAGGGCTTGCTTGGGACTCTCGCTTGACATCCCCGGACAATCATCGTTACATCATTCAAGAAACTACTTGAATGATGGCGTAATCTCAGCGGCCCGTCAAGGCCGCTGCGTATGAGACATGACCTTGGCCGAAACTCTGCTTGCTCTCGAACCCCTGATCCGCCTCGGCGCCTTCGCTGCCATCTTCATGGCGATGGCGCTTTGGGAACTGATGGCGCCGCGGCGGCGCCAAGCCATTGGGCGCCTGCGCCGCTGGCCGGGCAATCTCGGCATTGTCGTGCTCAACACGCTACTCGTCCGTCTCGCCTTCCCGACCGCGGCCGTCGGCGTGGCGCTGCTGGCCGAATCCCGTGGCTGGGGACTGTTCCCTGCGCTGGAGGCTCCGGCGTGGTTTGCCGTCGCCGCCGCAGTGATCCTGCTCGACCTCGCCATCTATCTGCAGCATGTCCTTTTCCATGCCGTGCCGGCGTTGTGGCGGCTGCATCGGATGCACCACGCCGACCTCGAATTCGACGTAACGACGGGCGCGCGCTTCCATCCAATCGAGATCCTGCTGTCCATGGGGATCAAGCTCGGCGTCGTGGCCGCGCTCGGCGCGCCGGCGGCGGCGGTGCTGATCTTCGAGGTGCTGCTCAACGCCACCTCGATGTTCAACCACGGCAATGTCCGGCTGCCACAACGGCTCGACCGCGTGCTGCGTTGGATCATCGTCACCCCGGAGATGCATCGGGTCCACCACTCGGTGGTGCCACGCGAGACCAACAGCAATTTCGGCTTCAACTTGCCCTGGTGGGACCGGCTGCTCGGCATCTACCAGGCACAACCGCAAGCGGGCCACGAGGCCATGACGATCGGCATCGAGCAGTTCCGCGACCCGCGCGAACTTCGCCTCGACCGCATGCTGCTGCAGCCGTTCCGCGATGACGACCGCCTCTACCCGCTGGGCCGCCAGGAGCCCGCCGCATGACGCTGCGGGGCGTCCTCCCCCGCCTCGTGATCGGGGTCGCGATCGCGGGCCTAGTCTAGCGCTGCCTCTCATGTAGAGGAACGAACCTTCTACAAATCCAAGCGCCGGAGGCGAAGCGCGTTGGTGATGACCGATACCGACGACAGGCTCATCGCCGCCGCCGCAATCATCGGCGACAGCAGCAGCCCGGTAACGGGATAGAGCAGCCCCGCTGCGATCGGTACGCCAAGGGCGTTATAGGCGAAGGCGAAGAACAAATTCTGCTTGATGTTGCGCAACGTAGCACGCGCCAACTTACGTGCCCGCACGATGCCCATGAGGTCGCCGCCTAATAGGGTAATGCCCGCGCTTTCCATCGCCACATCGGCCCCGGTGCCCATGGCGATGCCGACATCGGCAGCGGCCAGCGCGGGCGCATCATTCACCCCGTCGCCCGCCATGGCGATCTTGCGGCCATCGCGGCGCAGCTGGTCGATCAGGTCCTTCTTGGCCTCGGGCAGAATGCCCGCGCGCACCTCGTCGATGCCAAGCTTGCCCGCCACCGCCTGCGCCGTGCGCTCGTTGTCGCCCGTCGCCATGATGACGCGCAGCCCCTGGTCGTGGAGCTCCTTGATCGCCTGCCCCGTCGATTCCTTGAGGGGGTCGGCCACCGCCACGACGCCGGCAAGCGCGCTATCGACCGCGATGAACATCGCCGTCTTGCCCTCGGCGCGGAGGGTGTCTGCCTTTGCTTCAGCCTGTGCCGTATCCAGCCCCATCTCCCGCATCATCGCGGCATTGCCGAGCGCCACCGCGCGTCCACCGACTTTGCCGCGCACGCCTTTGCCGGTGACCGCCTCAAAGTCCTCCGCCTCCTGACGCAGGGCACCCTGCGTTTCGGCGCCCTCGACGATCGCCTCGGCGAGCGGGTGTTCCGAGCCGCGCTCGAGCGCTGCGGCAAGTGACAGTAGGTCGGCCTCCGGCAGGTCTCCAAGTGTCGCGGTATCCGTCAGCTTCGGCTTGCCCATGGTCAGCGTGCCGGTCTTGTCCACGATCAGCGTGTCGACAGCCGCCATGCGTTCCAGCGCCTCAGCATCCTTGATCAGGACGCCTGCTTGCGCACCGCGCCCCGCCGCGGTGGTGATCGAGATGGGCGTGGCAAGACCTAGCGCGCAGGGGCAGGCGATGATCAGCACCGACACGGCCGAGGCGATGGCAAAGACGAGCGCGGGCTCCGGGCCAAAGATCAGCCAGACGACAAACGCGACAATCGCGATGGCCACCACGGTCGGCACGAACACTGCCGAGACCCGGTCCGCCAGCCCCTGGATCGGCGCGCGCGACCGGCGTGCGTTCGAAACCATCGCCACAATCTGCGCCAGCACCGTATCGGCGCCGACCTTGCCCGCCTGGATCACGAGGCTGCCGTTCTTGTTGATCGTGGCCCCGGTCACCGCATCGCCAGGACCCTTTTCCACCGGCATCGACTCGCCGGTCAGCATGCTTTCATCCAGGGACGATCTGCCCTCGATCACCGTCCCGTCCACCGGGACCGCATCCCCAGGGCGCACCCGCAGCCGGTCTCCCTCCATGATGTTGTCCAGCGGCGCGTCATATTCCGATCCATCGGGCAGAATGCGCCGGGCGGTCTTGGGCGCGAGGTCGAGCAGCGCCCGAATCGCGTCGCCGGTCCGTTCGCGTGCCCGCAGCTCCAGAACCTGGCCCACGAAGACCAGCGCCACGATCACCACCGCCGCCTCGTAATAAGTGCCGACGCCATGACCCATCCGGTAAGCATCCGGAAAGACGCCCGGCAGGAAGGTGGCGACCAGCGAATAGAGATAGGCCGCCGCCACGCCGAGGCTGATCAGCGTCCACATATTGGGGGATCGGTTCACCACCGAGTCCAACCCGCGCCTGAAGAACGGCAAGGCCGCCCAAAGGATGATCGGCGTCGCCAGCACGAACTCGAGGTAACTCGCGGTCTGGTGCCCGATCCAGTCGCGCACCGGCAAAGCCACGAGTTCACCCATAGTCAGGATGATGAGCGGCACTGCGGCCGCCGCCGAGATCCACATCCGGCGGGTGAAGTCGGTGAGCTCCTCGCTGGGCTCGTCTGATGGCAGCATCGGCTCCAGCGCCATGCCGCAGATCGGGCAGGCACCGGGCGAGTCGCGGACGATTTCAGGATGCATCGGGCAGGTATACTGGACGTTGGCCGGAGCAGCCTTCTTCCGCCCTGCGGCCCGGCCCGAGGCGTAGAACCAAGGGTCTGCCTCGAACTTCGTCTGGCACTTCTCTGAGCAGAAATGAAAGGTCTCGCCCTGGAACTCGGCGTGGCGAGTGCCGGGCTTGACTGCGACCGTCATCCCGCAGACCGGGTCCTTCGTCGTTTTGGCATCCACCGGAATGTTGGACGCTGCGTGATGATGATCGTGGCCCATGTCATGCCAACCTTTCGCTACCGCGCCTCAGCTTGAGGCTTCCAGGGATAGGAAGCTCAAGCCGCCATTTTCAATGATGGTTCTGACCGCCTTCTCTGACCGGATTGCGCGCCAGGAAAGCCCGCACAAACAGGAACACCAACGTTATACCGACGATGCCGATCACGACGATCAGCGGATCGGACTGCCATTTCATCGCGGCGAAGGCAGAAAGCACCACCGCGTCGAGCGTGATTGCCGCCAGCAGCACCCAGCCGCGCGCGCCGACTTCTTGGCGGAGATGCCGGAACACGCCCCAGTGGATGATGATGTCCATCACGAGATAGAAGAAGGCCCCGAGAGAGGCGATCCGGCTGAGGTCGAAGAAGACCGTCAGAAAGCCTGCGATCACGACGGTGTAGACGAGCGTGTGGTCCTTGATCGTTCCCAGCATCCCGAAATGGCTGTGTGGAATCATCTTCATGTCGGTCAGCATCGCCAACATGCGCGAGACCGCGAAAACGCTGGCGATCAGGCCAGACGCCGTCGCCACCAGAGCGAGCGCCACCGTCAGGTAGAAGCCGGTCTGACCGAGGGCGGGCTGGGCTGCTTCAGCCAAGGCGTAATCCTTCGCCGCCACGATGCGATCGAGCGGCAGGCTGGAGCCGACCGCGAAGGCGACGAGCAGGTAGACGACGACGCAGGTCGCGATGGAGAGTACGATTGCCCGACCGACGTTGCGGTGCGGAGCGGTGATCTCGGCGCCGCTGTTGGTGATGGTCGTAAAGCCTTTGAAGGCCAGGATCGAAAGCGCGACAGACGCCAGAAAGCCGCCGGTGCCCGTATCTCCGCCCGTGGCTTCGAAGGAAATGCCGCTGGCCCAGAGTCCCGCCGCGCCGAACAGCGCGATGCCGCCAATCTTGAGCGCTGCCATGACGATGGACAGAAGCCCGACGGATCGGTTGCCCGAGACATTGACAAGATAAGCGAAGACGATGAGCCCGACGCCAAGCAAAGGCACCAGGAAACTGTCCGGGTCGGCGCCGAACCCTCGCAGGATGTAAGTGCCGAACGTCCGAGCGACGAGGCTTTCGTTGATGACCATCGAAAGCGCCATCAGAAGCGCTGCACCTGCCGCGATTGTCGTCGGCCCATATGCTTTCTTCAGGATCATCCCGATGCCGCCCGCCGACGGATAAGCGTTCGACATCTTGATATAGGTGTACGCGCTGAATGCGGTCACGATCGCGCCGACAACGAACGACAGCGGAAAAAGCGGTCCGGCCAACTGCGCGATCTGTCCGGTAAGCGCGAAGATCCCGGCACCGATCATGACACCGGTGCCCATAGCTACTGCTCCGGAAAGGCTGATGCTCCCTTTCTGGTATTCTTGCGCCATCAGCAATCCTTCACTCTATGCGTAGATTTCTTTGATTCGATAATCTCTTCGAACATCGTTCATCGGCGTGGATTTTACGGTCCCCCCACGTCAGTGGACGTGGACATCTGTCATAACACGTGAATTCACAAGATTGAGTTCAAGTTCAAAGGCGTCTCCCGCTTCGAGCTTATTGCGCAGGGGAGACAGCTCATACCAAAGGTGCGACGTCGTGAGATCGAGTACTTCCCCTGCGGGAACGCTGATCGATTGGAGTTCGGTGGTGTCCAGGGCTCCGATTCGGGCGACGAGCCTTGAATTTTTCGCAATCCGGGAACTCACGCCCAACAGCACGACGGTTGTGCCGCTGTCGTTTACCAGTCGAAAACGAACTTCCGTTGAACTTGCCGCGGGACCACTGGTGGCATAGGCGTTCTCGACCTGGACCTGATCTCCCAATGATAGCGGCGGGGCGTCGGCGTAGACACTTTCAAGGTCCGCAAGAAGGTTGAAAGAGCCGGCAGCGACCAACACTCTGATGACCTGCCCCAACCGCCGCCAGCCAGGTCGCGCACCATCCAGTGTCGGGCTACCCTTCGTCGTTGTGGACGGAGAGGCGCTCGTTAGGCGCCCCTCCTGCTCTGTTCGGGCCACGGACATCAGGAACGCCCGATCTGTTCGAGCAGCAATTCGAGCCGCTGGCGTGCCTTCGGCGGAAGCTTTGCGATGCTCGCGCGCGCTGCCTCCGGCAGCTCGACCTCGCCTACGACGATGACGCCGACCATGCCGAGTCCGACATGCGGCGTGCATTTCACGCCGTAGATGCCAGGCTTGTCGAACGTAACCGATACCTCCTTGTTGAAGCCGACATTGATCGGCTGATCGCCGCCGGCGCCAAACCCGCCGATGGAGACGGCATTGTGACCCTTGTCGATCGGGACGAAGACGACCGTGTCACCCGGCGACACTCGGATGAAATCCGGCTCATAGACGAACCGCTCACTTCCAGACTGATTGCGCATCTCCATGCGCACTTCGCCAGCCGCCGCCGGAGTACCGAGCAGCAGTATGGTGGCGAAAGCGAATAAACTTCTCGGAAACATAGCAATCTCCTGCTTAGAACGAGAAACGGATGCCGGTGACGAAGGAGAGGTTGTCGATATCTTCTCCCTCGTCCTGCGCGAAATCAGCCGTCTCGCCAATCTTGCGCTCCCAACTGATGCCGATATACGGAGCGAAGCTCCGCTCGATTTCGTAGCGGAGGCGAAGCCCGAGCTCGACATCGTTGATGCCGGAGCCGATGCCCCGCTCCCGTACGCTTTGGGCTGCGAGGTTGACCTCGGCCGTGGGTTGCAGGATCAGCTTCTGTGTGATCAGGAGGTCGTACTCGGCCTCGAAGCGAGCCGAAAGCTCGCCTTCGTTGCTGACGAAAGCGGAGGCATCGACTTCGAACCAATAGGGTGCCAGTCCCTGCAGGGCAACGACGCCGAATCCCCGTTCGGGGCCGGGTTCCAGGTCATAGCGCACACCCGCCTGCGCATCGAAGAAATCGGAAATCCGGCGGCTATAGAGCAGCTGGATTTCTCCCTTTTCCAACTGCCCGTCCGTCGGCTTCTCGCCTTCGGTTTTCAGCCAAGCCTTGTGATCGTCGTTACCGATCCAGCCCTGGGCATCCCACTTGAGACTGTCCTGCCCATCGTTCGCTCGGTATTCGAACTGCTCGGCCTGAAAGAAGGTAAACAGCTGACCGGGCTCGGCGGACTGGGCCGGGCCGAACAGGAACAGGGCGGGAATAAAGCCGGCAAAAAACGCAAGTTTCTGCCGTGGATTGTACGGTACAAACATTGATTTCATCGTTCTGCCTCACGCGCTTTTCGGCTCGACGATGAAACGCGTCATCATCCCAGCTTCCATGTGATAGATCAGGTGGCAATGGAACGGCCAATCGCCCGGCTCGTTCGCCGTCAACACCGCAGAGACGGTCTTGCCGGGAGGCACTACGACGACATGCTTGCGCGGCTTCCTGTCGGTCTGGCCGTTCTCCAGTTCGACAAACATGCCGTGCAGGTGCATGGGGTGCGCCATCATCGTCGTGTTGACGAACTTCAAGCGTACCCGGTCCCCGTAAGCCACACGGATCGGCTCGTCCTTCCCGAAGGGGCGGCCGTTCAGATTCCACATGTATCGTTCCATAATGCCTGTCAGCCGCACTTCGATCTCCTGGGTCGGCTCGCGGTCGTCCGAATTCGGTGTCGATGCCTTCAGGTCAGCGTAGTCCAGCGCCTTCATTCCCGGTGGGGTGCTCGCATCGGCCCAGCCGAAGGGGCGGCGTTCTCCGCCCTCGGCCGCCGGTCCGCCATGACCCATAGCGCCGTGGTCCATGCCAGCCATGGGCGCTCCGCCCATCTTGCTATGGTCCATACCCCCCATGGCGCCACCGGACATGGCACCGCCTGCCATCGAGCCATGGTCCATCCCTGTCATCGAACCATGGTCCATGCCACCGTGTGCCATGCCCATGTCCGCCATGCTGAGGATCGTGCGCGGTCGCTGTTCGGGGATAACAGCCTCCATACCTTCACGCGGCGCCAGCGTAGCCCGGGCATAACCCGAACGATCGATCGGCTCCGCGAAGATCGTGAACGCCTTGTCATCGCGTGGAAGCACGATGACGTCATATGTCTCGCCGACACCGAAGCGGAACTCGTCGACACGAACCGGCTGGACATTCTGCCCATCGGCGGAGAACACGGTCATGGGAAGTCCCGGTATGCGGACGTCGAAGAAGCTCATGGCCGATGCGTTGATAAACCTGAACCGGATTCGCTCACCGGGGTTGAACAAAGCGGTCCAGTTGTCTTTCGGCCCACGGCCGTTGATCAGGAAGGTGTATCCGGTGACGTCCGCGAGGTCGGTCGGGTCCATCCGCATGTCGCCCCAGTCGAGGCGGTCCTTCAGAGCGGTATTGAACCCGTCGCGGTTTGCGTCCCGGAAGAAGTCGATGAGGGTCCTTTTCCCGTAATTGTAGTAGCCGGCATCGGCCTTCAGGTTGGACAGCACGCGCTTTGGATCTTCCTGCGTATGATCCGAGAGAACCACGACATAGTCGCGATCCGCTCGGACCGGCTCACGCCCGGAAGGTTCGATGACAATCGCGCCGTACATGCCCTGCTGCTCCTGCATTGCGGAGTGGCTGTGGTACCAATAGGTACCGGCTTGGCGCAGCTTGAAGCGGTAGGTGTAGGTCTCCCCGGGCTGGATGGCGACATAGCCGTTGAAGCCGGGTGCGCCGTCCATGACGCCTTCGATGAGAAGTCCGTGCCAGTGGATGGACGTGGGCACATCCAGACGATTGGTCGCATAGACCACGACCTCGTCGCCCTCGCGCCAGCGCATCGTCGGTGCAGGTACGGAGCCGCCCATCAGGATGGCGTTGCTGCTGATGCCGTCGATGGCGATGCGATCGGCGTCGACGTTCAGCGTGTACTCCTTCGCCGCAGAGGCGAAGGCCCGGCGGCCGGGATAGATAGCGAGGGTGCCGGCAAAGCCCGCCGCTCCGGTCAGCTTGAGCGCATCTCGCCGCGAGATTTCCACAATTCGCTTTTTCATCGTGTGCTCCACCGTCATCACTTCGCGAACTTGATGGGGCCAGCCATGCCGGCCTCGTAGTGGCCCGGGATGTTGCACGCGAACTCGAGTTCGGTCGGCTTCGTGAACTTCCAGACCAGTTCAGCCGTCTTGCCCGGCTCGACCAGGACGCTGTTGGGGTCGTCATGCTTCATATCGCCCATGCTCATGCCGCCCATCTTCGAGTGGTCCATCTTCGACATGTCATGGTTCATGCCGGTCGGCGTCAGCATGCCGTGTTCCATCATCATCGCCATTTCTTCCTGGTGCTTGGCGTGCATGGCAGCGGTACCGATGTTGAACTCGTGAAGCAGTTCGCCCTTGTTCACCAGGATGAAGCGGACGATCTCGCCCGGCTTCACAGTCAGACTTTCGGGTTCGTACAGATTGTCGCGCATCGTGATCGTTACGGTGCGCGTCGCCTGCTCGGCCTTGGCGGCCTCGCCGAACGGGAGGCCATGACCGGGAGATGCGAAAGCGGCGCTCGCGGCGGCGATCGTCGTGAAGCCGGCGAGGAGAGAAATGCGGAGAAGGTTCGGGAGTGTTTTCGACATTTTACGAATCCTGTTTGTCACATTGAGAGAACCGAGGCTGCTTGAGGACACAGACCTCCAGTGGCCGGGAGCGGATCTCCGGCGGGCGCGACAAGCGGATTGGAAGGGAAACGGGACGTGCGATAGCGCACTTCTGAACCTGCTGCGCCCGAACGAGCGCAGTTCTTATGTCAGCAGGAACGCGAAGTTCTCGGTGTCCGAATCCCGCCCGAGCAGCGCAGCCGCGCGGAGATCAGACGCGAGCGCGGGGAGGGCGGAAAAGGCCGTCCGGGGCATTCGAGCCGGCGAACCGGTCTACATGAACACCCAGTAGTATCACGGAAAAGTTGATGGCGCCGACCTCGGTAATGGCGGCGACTACAATCGTCGGAGAGCACGCGACGACGCAGCAGTTTCCAAGAGCCCCATGCGTTGCGGGCTGTCCTTGGTCCTGCTGTGCAGCGTTTTCGGCGCAATCCACTTGCGAGATGCCGGCATGACAGGCTCCCTCGTGCAGAGAGGCGCTTCCGACCGGATGATCGTGCGGACCGGATGCCGGCATGGCATGGCCGATGCCGACGCTCGCCATGAGAAATGCCACAGCAACAAGGGCGCCCAAAAGACGGCGCATACCATCACTCAGCCCGAAGAAGGCATTTCCCATGGGCTTATCGATAGCATCCTGCCTCCGGCGAGTCAATGAATCAGTCTAGGAGACGGAAGCTGCGACATTCCACCGCTGTCCTGCCGAGGCAACGAGCGAAGTGACCGGAAGGCCATGGCTGGCGTGGAACGACTCAGCCGAGCCAAGCCATCCGGAGCGGCATCCAGATCGCCATTGCCATCATCATCACATTCTCGGTCAGCGAGACGAACCCCAAGGGGACATTGCTCGAGCCGCCGACGCACGCGCATTTCAGCTCACGCCTGTCAATGTAGACCGCCTTGAAGACCGAGACAGCGCCTACTGTTCCGATGAAAAGTGCGACCGGCGCTGCGATCCAGATCAGTGTGCCGGCGATCATGAGGATGCCGGCCAGCGCCTCACCGAACGGATAGACGTATCCGTATCGGACCCATCGTCGCGCCAGCAGGTCATAGTTCAGGAACATCGTTGAGAAGCCCTCGACGTCCTGGAGCTTCTGGATGGCGAGAATGCACATGCTGATCGCAAGAAACCACTCCAGGCCGCGGATCGTGAGGACGGTGCCGAAGGTGTACCAGCTCACGGCGAGCGCCATCAGCAGTGCCACCGAGAAGATGGCAATGACCGGCTGGTAGCTGCTTTTGTCCTGGTCCTTGACCTCCTGTCCGAAATGCTCGCGAAGGTCGTCATAGCCGCCGATCCGCTCTTCGCCGATGAACGTCTGCGGAGTCGTATCGACGCCGTGCTCCTTCTTGAAGGCTTCAGTCTCCTCGGGGGTTTTGAGGTGATGATCCTCGACGATGAAGCCCCGACGCTCGAGCAGATCCTTCGCCTTGAGCCCATAGGGGCACAAATGATCGGGCATGACCATACGGTAGAGGTCCGCAGTCTTTTCGCTCTGTTCTAAAGCCAACTGCCTCTCCTTCTAAGGAACATCGTGTTCCTATGGCTTCAGTCCGCCCCACACCTATAGAATCCGCGGTAGCCCACCCTCAGGCCCAAAGCAAGTTTGAGCTGCCCCCCGAAAATCG